>CAZUYQ010000097.1:0-7911 GCA_964624705.1 uncultured Polynucleobacter sp. | reverse complement strand
TTCCAATTCATGGATGAGCTCTCCAAATTCAAATAAATATTGACGAGTAATACCCATATTAATTGTATGACAGGCAGGCCTCTGGGTCCAGTATGACGGAAAAGACATAGTCTTAACTGATTATTTTTATAGGAAGGTTTTGGAATTTACAAAATGTTTGGTAAAATTCAATGGAAGCCAAAGATGCTTCATAGACTAAACGTCTAGGAAAGGAGGTGGTGCTGTGGGTTGTTCTAAATGCCCTCGTAGCACGGAGGTGCTTGTCTCTTAATTGAGGCAACATCAATGCTACCAACCGGCCCCCTTCCTTTCACAAACGGTCTTTGTTGGGGACGCCGGTTGCCTCCTCCCCCCTCTGCCTTACTCATCAAATAAAAAAATTCTCCTTCCAATCGAGCAAGAAGTATCACGGTATCCAGCATGGCCCGTTGGCATCGATACTTGTTCTTTGTCCACCCCCGCAGGGTGGAATCTTTATAAAAGTCTTGGATCACACTGGTCACAGTGAGAATCACGTCCGCCAACAACTCGGGCGAGTTCGCAAGCCAGTGCCTTACCTGGTGCGGGAAGGTCAAAACAAACTGCCAGGCATTGGCATGAGGCCACGCTAATAGAAGCAATATCGCCAAAAACACGGTTACCTCTATCAAGAAATCTCATAGACTTGGGGCATAGCGGCGTCCTATGGTGCCTTTCTCCGACCAAAAAAGTCCAATGCCGCTTGGAAACAAACATCTGAGATTTAGTTCCTAAAACGAAACAATTCTTCGTTTTAATGTCCTTCTAAGTACACAATTTGACGCTTATATATGGCATGTCGTCGACGCGTTCGACCTAATGCTATCAATGCGAGAGTGGGAAAAATTTATGTCTAGCGAAGCGGAAACCATTGAACAGGTCATCCATAATTATTTTCAAACCTATCTGTATGCTGATCCCGATGGGATTTTAAATTCGTTCCACGAAGACACCAGGCTTCTAACGACAGACAACGGCAAGCTTGAAAAAACTGAAATGCGCGATTGGATTGAAAATTTAAAGCAGCGGCGCTCAAGAGGTGATATCCGTACTGCAAGGACGGAAATTATCAGTATCGAATACGTTGGTGACATGGCTTTCGTAAGAGCATCGCTGCAATTTGAAACGTTTGCATTTTCTGATTATCTATCGTTGCTTAAAATCGACGGTTTTTGGAAAATTGTTGGAAAGATTTATGTAACGCGCTAGCCGGTCGGACCTGTTTGGGGTCTTGAAGGTGTTTGTTTTTGAAAAATTTGATAAAATTTCAATAAAGCCACACACCTTTATTGATGGTCCTATGCATCGTTCAAAAAAAGCAGTGCCACTACCAGAGGCGGCCGATGCGTTCAGGTCGGACCCCCCACGCGTCAGAAAAATCCTTCTTGTCGGGTTTGGACTGTGCATTGTCGCAACAGCTCTCTTGCTGGCGTGCAAAGAAATCACTGATCTCGACATTTGGTGGCATCTTGCCGCAGGACGATGGATGTGGGAGCACGGTTCAGTCGTCGCGAAAGACCCATTTTCTTATACATTTAAAGATCGTCCGTGGGTTAGCATCACGTGGGGCTATGAGGTTCTGAATTACCTTTTATACCTGATCGCCGGGAAGACCTATTTTCTGATAACAGGCTTTCACGCGTTACTGGCTGCTGGCGCTGCTTTATGTGCTTGGTTAAGCTACTCTGCAATTACAAAAATCCGGTCTAGTGTGGCGTGGAGTGTAGGATTTCTGATCTTTCTGGGCGGTTTGCTGATAGTTGAAAGACGCTGGATCGATCGTCCCGAAATGGCGACCCATTTCTTTGGTGCTGCCATGATTGCGCTCCTCTTCATGGACCGTGCACGATCGAAAGATCATTCACGTCGAAACGTCCTCTGGTTGATTCCATTGCTGCAAATTTTCTGGGTGAATAGTCACGGAATCTTTTTGGCCGGTCCTGCGATTGTTGGAGCTTTTTGGTTTTCAAAGTTTTTCGATGATGAGGGACCATTCCGAATGCGGGATCTACGAAACCGCCTGCTGCGGTGGTTTCACGACCCGTTCGCGATTCTTTTTGGGGTGACGTTGCTCGCCTGTTCATTGAATCCTCTCGGATTCAAGGTCTACCTCTGGCCCGTTCATCTTATGGACGTTCTGCAGAGCCCGCTCTATCAGCGTTCCATTCCGGAGGCGACGGACGCGCTTCGAGACGGTATTTGGGGGTTCGACGCATGGTCGCTTATCGGTTGGGGAGGTTTTATCGCCGTTATAGCACTCCACACTCTCATTTCGAATTCTGCTCAGTCGCCGCGAAAAAAATATGGCATTGGATATATTCTTTTTACACTAATTCTTGTGAAGCTCTCCTTGTCGGCACGCCGCAATATTTCGCTTATGGTCATATGGTCGATTCCGATGGTTGCCGATTATGGTTCGAGCATTCCCTTGACCTTAAAAAATAGGTTCGCGGCACCGGCATTTTCGGGTCTGATTCAGTGTGGACTTATCTTTGCTATCGTTATGAATACACTTCGGCCAGCGGCAATAGGGTTTCGTCTGGGTGCCGAACCCGCGAAATTTCATTATCAAGAAGGCGCGGTTAAATTTTTCCAAGATAAAAATATTCAAGGACGGGTTTTCGCTAATGTTGAATTGGCTGATTACGTTCTGTTTCACATTCCTGGGTTTGAACCTTATATTGACGGGCGATTTGCTGAACTTTATTCGGCCGAGCATTTTCAGCGCTACATGAATATATTGGCTCATCCTCGTTTGCTCGAAGACGAGGCGAAGAAATGGAATATCCAGCACGTTGCCTTGGGTTCAACAAATGCATTGTCAAAGAACATGATTCATCAGCTCGTAGCGATGCCGCAGTGGCGGCCAAGCTATTACGATGAAAGTAGCGTCGTATTTTCACGTTCAAATACTGGTGCCGCACCGAGGTCACTTAATGAACTCGGTAATGACGCTTATCGGCGTATTGAATCTGCTGCTCTCACGGATCCGGCGCGTTTTTACCTTAAGTTGGCTGAGACCTCGTTCTTGCTGGGCGAGAACGATGTTATGAAGAAAGCACTAGATCGTGTTTTCATCCTCGAACCCGACAACGGCGGAGCATGGAATCTGAGTTGTTTGCAAAAGTTAGCATTATTGACGCAGACTGCCAAACAGATTGCGGCAAAGGGAGATGACGGCCTTAAACGGCAGATTGATCTCGCGGAATCGTCCTGTCTGGAAGCATTGCGATTAAATGCAAACAGCTCTGTTTGGCATGCGCTCGGTACGATCTATCTCAATACCAATCGTGTGACGGATGCCATCCGGGCGTTTCAAAATGTCGTTCAAGCTGAGCCCACTTCCTATGAAGGGCATTTTATGCTGGGCCAAGCCTATGCCGCCAAAGGTGACGCATCGCTGATTAACGCCATGCGCACGGCATTGGAGCGGGCCGCGGCTCTTCGCCCCTTTGATAACCAAGCGTATTTATCGCTCGGAACTATTTTTTCGCAGTTGGGAGATAAAACTGCCGCACGCGGTTATTACATTCGTGCGCAATCGATTGCCCCCGATATTATGATTGAGAAGGCCATCTCCGACTTGGAGTATAAGCCATGACATTCACGCTTCAAAAAGCGATCGATCGCGTGATAGGCAAAATGCTGGTTGGCACAATGGTAGTCTGGCGGCGGTGTCTCAATGTTGTTTCGTCGCGGCCGCTTTTGTCACCAATAAATCCACGCTTAATTGTTGTGACGAAGTATCTTGGTCTAGGTAGCATGGTGCATCTAATTCCCTTGCTACGATCCATAAAACAGAAGAATCCTGAGGCACAGTTGATTGTCATCACCTCGCCAGGAAATGTCGCTTTTTTAAAGACGCATGATTTTTTGGACGCGATTGAACTTGATGTTAAGCCGGGTTTCGGAATGCTTCAGTCCCTTGCCCGCGTCTTATGGTATTTTTATCGCCGTCACGTCGATATTCTTTATGACGCGGAATTTCTTACAAATTTTTCAGCAATCGTTGCGCAATTCATTCGCTGTCGGCACCGCGTTGGTTTTAGGTCTGTTCATAATAGCCAGCGGAATATCATTTTTGATCGAGTGGTGGCATTGGACGAAACCGTGCATGTTTCCCAGCAATTCTTGCGTTTAGTAACTGAAGATCGATTATGCCACTCCATATCTAAACAGACACCTGCAGTGAACGATGTCTGCATTGGTATTAATCTGAATGCGAGTGGAATGGCAGCAGAGCGACGTTGGCCAATTTCACATTTCGCCGATTTTATAATACGGCTAGCGAATGCATATCCTGATGCGCACTTTATTCTAACCGGGCTTCCGAATGAACGTCACTATAGCACTCAGTTTCTAGGACTCATTCCGGCCTGCGTTCGTCCGCGTTTTGACGATCAAACTGGAAAGACATCAATGGAGGAATTGATTGCAGTAATATCTCGGATGCGGCTAATGATCAGTGTCGACAGTGGGCCGTTAGCATTGGCAGCCTACTACGGCGTGCCGACGATTTCCTTTTGGGGTCCAGAGACGCCACGGCGCTATGGTCCTGAAATTATGAATAAAAATATACACCTGACGTTATCCATCAACGTCGCATGCAGTCCCTGTTTGACGGAAGCCAATTACAAGACTCCGCCCTGTAAAGGGAAAAATATCTGCATGCAAAACATGTCTTCAAAATGGGCTTGGCAGCACTCTCAGGCTTTTTTGGACAGCTTAAATCTGCAAGCAGGCGCAACCGAACGTATCACCGGCTAACGTTGATTTTAATTTTTGCTTTTTCTTGTTCCAGCCAAGACGTAAAATCGATCTTTGCAAATGATACAACATCTAAATCATAGCTACCTGGGACTTTAGGTGTGGGCCCGATATAGCGGACAATAAGCCAACGCGATTCTTGATCAATGACCTTCGGAATAAGCGCCCCTTTTTCCAAAGGTTTGATCAGCTCTTCGATCCATTTTTTCCCCTCTTCAGACAAACCTTCTCGCTGTTGAATTTCCATTGCTTGTTGAATGGACGGCGGGACCCCAGCTGATCCATTGGCACCGAGTGGCGCTTGAGCTTGTGGGATCACTTCCGATTTTTTCTGCAACCCTTCACGTAGTGAAACTGTAAACAATTGCGGGATGACCCCGTGCTGTTTTGCAAGTTCATAAAATTTCTTAGGGTCGTTTTGTACGGATGCAAAAAATGTGGATGCGATTTTAAACCGCTCGGCGTGAATTTCAGAACTCTTTGGAAAAAACTCAAACGGCAGTACCCGCTCGACATAAATCGGCAAGACAAACACCCTTTGATAGGCATCCTTATCTTTGCCAAAGATATTTTTAATTCTGGCGAGCATCTCTGGCATCAATGATTGTTTATCAATGCGGTCCTGCTCTGCTAGTAATACCTCTGACGTTACTGGAGCATTATGACTTCTAAGAATTTCGGCATAAATGTACGCGTCGGTGAGTTGCTTTAATCCAGCAGAAGCTGTTTGGTGTGGGAAATAAACCTTTGCCAGTTGATCGCGAAGATCGATATCACGCTGAGTGATGTCGTACTGTCCGACCGTTGCAATCTTGCTCGTCCACGGACAACCACTCAATACGAATAACAACATTAAAAATCGAGCCACTAATTTTCCCATAAACCGCAAATCCTTTGCGCTACGGTGTGTAAATTCCACCCAAATTACTATAAGTACCAGAATATCCACCGAAAATAATCATCGAAGATCCGGTCCAAATCGCCGAATGCATACGTGTTTTGCTGGCAGCACTAGTTGTACTCGTAACACTCCATGTATTCGTTTCAGGATTATATAAGGCCCCGTCATTTAATTCAGCAGAGCCAGAGTTTCCTCCCCAGATAAGCATCTGGGAACCCGTCCAAACAGCGGTTGTTTGATTCCGAGCTGAAGGCGCACCAGTCGTTGATGTTGTCGTCCATGAGTTTGCGACCGGATCATATATGCCACCAGTGTTGACTAAAGTATTAGGATAAATACGTCCACCCCAAATAATCATTTTACTACCGGTCCAAGCCGCAACGTGCTGATCTCTCGGATCGGGAGCACTTGTTGTGGTCGACGCGGTCCAGGAGTTCGCAGCGGGGTCGTAAATACCACCTGTATTAAGAAGACTTGATACACCGTCGTAACCACCCCAAACAATCATTTTTGAACCAGTCCAAATCGCCGTAAATGTATTTCGAGGCGCAGGTGCACCGGTGGTGGTAGTTGCTGTCCAAGAATCACCAACTGGATCATAAATACCACCGGTATTCATCTGGTAAGCATATTGACCACCCCAAACAATCATTTTTGAGCCAGTCCATACCCCTGAAAATTGAGAGCGAACTTCTGGAGCATTGGTCGTTTGCACTGTCGACCAAGTATTGGCAACTGGGTCATACAATCCACCAGTGTTGTTTCCTGAGCCACCCCAAACAATCATTTTTGAACCTGTCCATACTCCTACCGCTCCGCCCCGGCCGGTGGGAGCTCCAGTTGTTGCAGTACTGGACCATGAATTTGCAACTGGATCGTACCGCCCTCCTGTATTTTCGGAAGTTGATGATCCCCAAACAATCATTTTTGATCCTGTCCATACAGCCACATGCGCGTATCGCCCACTAGGAGCTCCTGTTGACGTCATAGCTGTCCATGTATTCCATCCTGAAGCAGAGGCAAGCGTATAAACTCCACCATCCCTGAGGTTGGCACTGCCGCTGCTGCCGCCCCAAACAATCATTTTAGAACCCGTCCAAACCATCGAATGCAGGTACCGCGCTGCTGCCGCGCTCGACGTCGTTGTGCTAATCCACGAGTTAGCGGTAGGATTATAAATACCGCCATCGTTCAGAGTATTCGTTCCGTCATAACCACTCGACACTATCATTCTCGAGCCGGTCCAAACTGCGGTATGAGAATATCTCTGCGCAGGGACCCCCGTCGTCGACGTTGCAGTCCAAGAGTTAGCGACCGGGTCGTAAAGTCCCCCACTATTATAGGACGTGCTACCATCAGCACCGCCCCACACAATCATTTTGGCACCAGACCAAACAGCACTATGATTGGTACGTATGGCTGGTGCGCTCGTTGTTGTCGTCGCGGTCCAAGAATCACCTACAGGATCATAGATGCCACCATCATTGAGCGAAGACGAACCATTATAACCACCCCAAACAATCATTTTTGAGCCGGTCCAAACGCCAGTCACTCCAGTGCGTGCAGTAGGTGCGCTTGTGGTCGTGACCGTGGTCCATGAATTCGCAGTCGGATCATAAACACCACCGGTGCTATCTGGCGATCCAGACCCATCTGCTCCACCCCAAACAATCATCTTTCCACCAGTCCAAACGTTGGCTGGACTTGATTTTGCAGCGGGAGCACCCGTGGTTGTCGTGGTGGACCAAGAGTTCGCGCTTGGATCATAAAGACCCCCAGTATTAACCGCGGTACTTCCGTCATCGCCGCCCCAAATCAACATCTTTGATCCAGTCCAAATACCCACGTGATTCTTACGTATACTAGGAGCACTGGTCGTCGTCGTTGCGCTCCACGAATTCGCAACGGGGTCGTAAAGTCCACCGGTATTCAGGGCAGCAGAATCGTAGCCACCCCAGACAATCATTTTTGAGCCGGTCCAGATCGCCGTGTGACTGTTACGTAAGGCTGGCGCACTCGTTGTGGTTGTCGCACTCCACGCTTCCTGTACCGAACCGTCGTTATCCACGATGGCAACATAAACCCCTGTCGCCATTTCACCATTTGCATTTTTAGTAAACACTAATAAGTGGGTGGCCGTTGGCGACGATGGGATACTGGTGTTCGCTGCAATCGTACTGGTAACATTGCTTCCGGTGACAGCAATGGTTGCGATCGCAGTTGCG
>CAZUYQ010000096.1:0-20165 GCA_964624705.1 uncultured Polynucleobacter sp. | reverse complement strand
ACGAGTCATGAAACCATTGGAGGACAATATGTCTGCAATTCTGTAGAGACCCCAGGTTTCACAATTGTTGACCTTTGCGTCAGACCCACATATTATATTACAGCAAAAAAATCCTTATAATTTAAAGAGGTGACTCAATGGGCCGAGTAGTGACTGTACGGGGCATAGTTTTTATACTCACGGTTCTATTCGGATGTAAGCACGACTTAGATACAAATTTAACGAAATCTACATCGACAGAATTGACGTTCACACACCAACCAAAAGACGTTCCAGTCTTGAATTCAGGGTCAAGCGGGCACCCGTCTAATCCTGGCGACCCATATGTTTTCAAGGATGACGAAGGCTACCACCTTTTCGTAAGCAATCTATTTTGCCAACTCACTCAGAAGGGTGCGGACAACTACGGTCTGAAGGCTGGAGCGTATTACTATTCGATTGATCAAGCCACGAAGAATCAATTTTGCGCTAGCTACATCTTTACGACCGCATATGCTTTTTCCAAAGACCGAGGAGAGAATTGGAAATTTAGGACGTCCCCGGTTTTACTTCCTAGCTCTGGCGATGCTTGGGATAGTGGATTTAATGAAACTCCAAACATTGTAGTAAAAAACGACAAGCTCTACCTGTTCTATTCAGGATTATCCAAGAACGACAAAGACTTCCGATATCAGATTGGAGTCGCTTCCTTGGATTTACACGGTAAGAGTATCTATCAAAATTTAATGAAAGACGGTGTCCTGTTCGACAGGAACGGCCGGACTAAGCCATTGATTCCGAGAAAACCAGGAGGATTTGAAGACAACACTCAGGAGCCAACTGTTGAGTTTCGCAACGGACAATTTGAAGTTTATTACACAGGGTTACGCAGGACCGACGATGGTAATGTCACGGGCATTGCACTTTTCAGAAAATCATTTGATGAGAATTTGCGTGAACTAGCCTCAAAACGCGTCCTCGTGGACGACCCCCTGCAAACGGATGGAAATAATATCAACGTAAACATCACCGAGGTACGTCATTTTCAAGGGCTACTCTACCTTTTTTATACCACAAAATTGGTTAAAGGCGGATTCCAGCACCAAGGAGAAAGAATTGCTTACCGAACATCTGTTGACGAGGGCGAGACTTGGTCGTCTGAAAAAATCCTGCTAGAGCCGCGGGAAGGGACGTCATTTGACAACTGGGGAGTCATGGCGCCAAGCATTGTTTTGGACCAAAATAAATTTTATCTGTTTTTTTCAGCTTGGGGAACAGATGGCCAACCGTGTGCCAGCCATCCTAATCGGTGGGGAACCGAATACAATGGGCGGTGCATCTACCAAACCATGGGAAGGGCGATCCAGGAGCATTAAATTTGCGACCGGCTGCTATACCCATGGAGCAAATCCCTTCTTGAGGCAACTCTGCTATGGAACGTGAACTCCACTTGTGTGCGGGAAGCCCACGAAAGGGTGAGACTTTTGACCGTATGCGCGACCATCGAAGTTGCTCACTAAAATATTTTGATTAGAACGATCTGTTTGGAGGCGGCCCAGCGAGCCAGCTTAAGCGGTTCTGCTGTTGGTAGCGGTCAAAATGCATCGCCGCTGCAACCCCGGGACTTGGGTCAAACTGTTGCAAAATCGCCTCGGATCAGTTGTTTGTGGGCATGTCCATACACTGATAGCGCTCAATCCATCATTCCGAAACAGCATTCAATTCAACGCGCCCGCTACAGCAGCTAAGGCATTAATTGCGCGTTCTTACCAAACGAAATCCTGTGCCCGCCGATGCCCTATGTCCTACCGGTACTCCACTTACAAACGAAGTACGGCAGTTGTATTTTGCAACGCCGGCAGATGAACCAAGCGCGACATAATAAGGATGTCCAGGATCTTCACCAGGTTCGGGACCAATGGAAGAGGTCAGTTCGTTAACATTCCCGAGGACATCATAAAGACCATTATGCGCGCGCAACTGGCGAACCGGCCTTATTAAAGAAGTGTCGCCATCGCCATCGCCACACCAGCCTAACGAAGGATCATATTTTAAATATCCAATAGCGTTCCACCATTCATCCCGAGAAGGCAAACGGTACGTGTATCCATCATGAGATGCGTTCATCATTGCAATGAACTGTAGAATTTCTGACATCGTCATACATGCTGCAGGATTATCTTTCAGAGGATATTTATCGAGCTGGTAACAGTCAAACGGACCAAATGGATCCGGGTAACTTTGACGCGGGAATTTTCCCATAATTGCATGCCATTGGCCACGAGTTACCTCGGTGTCTTGCATCTCAAATCCTAGACTTTGAAATGACACAAACTGCATACCTAGGCGGCTTGCGGTCGTCTCACCACGAGACTCGATGCTAAACAATACGGAAATTGATAATAAAATTATTCTGGTCATAAAACCCCCCGGCGGCTGCCGTTACTGTTACTTTCTGTAGATAGACACTGTGTAAGGTATAGCTGCGTCCCCTGGTCTGTATTGACTCTTAATATCTGGATACTCTACTGAAAGACTAATAAATTCTCCCCAGTTAGCGAATAGATTGACTCGACCCGCGCCAGTGGTTATCTCCCAAGAGTCTGAGGGGTTTGAACCCGAGCCTTTTTTTGCCATGCTTACACCAACGAATATTCCCTGCCCATTAGCAAATGGAATATTACATTGATAATGATTGTCTGATTCTCCCTGGGACTCGAATTTGGCTTTCTGAAGTGGCTCGGCACTGTTTTGCAATCGTAAAGAACATTCGTACTCTATAACATTTGATGTTTGGCTATTCATCGAGCTTGAATTTTTAGAATTATTCGGAACGTTACAGCTGGAAAGACAGATAATAGCCAAGAATGCATATTTCATAAAGGGTCTCTTGCGGATTAAGTATATTTTCTAGGAAAATTATGAACAATCTATGAATTATTTACAAGCGATTTGATGACTTCTGTTCCGAACTGTTCGGGTCTGTTCGACGGCGGACGAGCGAGGGACGGGAACCTTCAATATTGGGATTTCTCGCATCGTTTACTACCGGCTACGGCATTATGTACTTCGTTCCCCTTGCGCTGGTGCTGTTGGTTCTGTCCATCCTCGCAAACTGGCAAAGGCATCGTAGTCTTCGTGTTGTCAGTGACATCGTCATCGGGCTGCCAATATTCTACATCCTCGCTATAGCCCTGCTATCCTCTTCAACCAATGCATACGTCATTAGACTTTATCAGGCGCAGATGTTGTCGGATGGAGCGGCACAAAATCGTGTTTGTATGCGTCTTGAAGTCGATCCGGCTCGAGCCTTTTGCTGGATCTCTTCGGACCTGAAAAAAGAACTTGGCACCGACGCATCAAAACAAGTGACGGCTAAAGTAAGGCTGCAATATGACGTGGGACAGTGGAACCCGCAAACGGTATTCGCCATCAAATACATGGAATTTCTCGCTGTCGATGGCAAGACGGTCAGCGACAATAGCTCGAGAGGTCCTGAAGCCCTAGAGGCGCGCCAGGAAAATTTCGGCGAAGCGCCAGCCATCAAGTGGTGGTTTTGGTGACGTCGCAGAGCCGTTGTTAACGCTCATGAAGTTTGGCAGTTACGCCTCGCGGCTAACCTCTTGATATTCAACTATTGTGAGCAAGGCGAACATTTGCTATTCAAATAAGATGAAATGGAAATTGCCAGTCTCAATCTTCGGTACGTTATTAATAATGTTTGCTGCCGCGCAATTTATTGGACCTGTTTTTGAAGCGCCGCCTTTGCGTCTGGCACTCACTTTGAATGGAAATTTCTTCTGTAGCCCGAGTGAAGTTGGGTTTGGTGAAGAGGGCCGAGTTTATAGTTGTGGCTCGGATTTGATTCATATCGCCACTGGAGAATTTGGTGGCTATGAGGTTAGAAGTTTATCTAATGAGGAGCGCAAGAAATTCGGGTTTCAGTCGACAATAACTAAACCTAAAGGACATCCTTCGCCGCAGTCGCTAACTCCAAGTCCGGCGCCAACTCAACTTGTTACAAACAGTCCTCAGTTTACGGTAGTTTTTTCCAAAGAAGAACACCCATTCATTGTTGTTGGCACCGGCAATGAAGTTCCCGTTTTTGCAAAGCCTATTCATCAATCAGAAATAGTTTCCAAACAAACTTTCGCAAAAGGCGCAACTATACAATATGACCACCTAGTCGCAAATATTTTGAAAACGAGAACCATCGTTATGCCCCCAGGTGAGCGCCTCAAACTTCATATAATCGAAAATGTAAATCTGTTTAACTTGCATAATTTCTTTATCGCACGTGATCCCGAAATTGAGTTTACAACTGAGGACAAAGAGCCAATCGAAGTTTACGCAATGTCTTTGTCAACTCAGCAGCTAAGCCAGTCGCCATTCTCGTTTACACCAATGGTCGTTGCAGTTCGGGGGCGGAAGTATGTTGCCAATTACGATACTGCTCAGAGCCTGCGATATTCGCGTCTGAGTCCGCCCGTTGGCAACGATGATGCGATAAAGCCAGATCAAGAAATTTGGATCGAAATCCAGCCTTCACCCGACCAAATGAACCGACGGTGGATCGAAGTGGACGGCATATCGATCGTGGCGAAGGCGTTCGGCGACGACGGATTATAGATTTATCGTCAAGGGCGTCGATCGACATGAGTGAAGAAAAACAGCCCTTTCCGGCGAAGCGTTGCTCCATAACGAAGCTGCATCTCGAAGTCCCTGATTTATACTTTCAAACTTCGGCCAAAAATCGCAAGAATTTGATTTACCGATTTTAAAGAAGCGTCCATCTTTCCTTGTTCTAGGTCACGGATAATCCTTAGAGATACGTTATAGGTATCGGCAAGCTGCCTCTGCGTCATTGCAAGCATCATTCGTCCCTCGATAATAACTTCCGCAATACGATTCCGATTCGCGGGTGAGGAACGACGCCGCGGAGATTGTTTCGGATCCAGTCGGCGCTTCGCAACGTCTAGTATATTAGATGCAAGCCATTGACTGTACTTCTGAGCAGGAATTCCTCGAAAATCAGGTGGATTTTTGCCTTTTTCAAGGTGTTTCATCACATTGAGTAAATCCTTGGGAATTTCATTTCGCTCAAACTGAAAGACCTCTGGTATCTTAATCATAATCGCGGGAAGAAGTTCCAAAATACGAGGTTCTAAAATCGCAGATTCTAACACTTCCGACAATTGAACATGATGGCGTTCAGGTAAGATTTTATTGTGCCGCAGTAAACCTAAGTAATGCAGCCAAGCAATCGTCTTCTGGTAGGCAGGTTGCTGTCTTTGGCGTTCATCTTCGGCGACAAGAACTTGCATTTTTTTTACGAGATCGCTCGACTTCATTTGAAACTACCCTTTCAATTGGCCGGCCAAATCTATTTCGTATTTCTCGCATAGATCAAAGAAATGCTGCGAAAGTATAATATACATAAATGAATAATAATCTTTTAACAATTGAATTAACTGATATTTTTCGAAGTTTAAAATACAAAAACCGAGGGTGATGATCCCTCGGTTAGATAAGATATGAGATTCTTTAAGGGCAGGGAATGACTTCACTCTTCAGCTTCGGATCACTGGAAAACAATCCTTCATCGGCTTGGGTAACGTGCAAACATTTATTACCAGCATCATTTGCGTAGATAACATCGAGTAAAGGCACTGAGTCTTGAGTTAGCTTTTCGGTTTTGAGACGAAGTGTGGTGTAACCGGCATTAAAAAATTCGAGCTCTTGATTGAAGAATTCTTGCTGAACTGATGTAACCGTGGTCGATTCATCCATATTGAGAAATTCGCGCATTTTCGGTGTAAAGTTTCCCCATTTCATTCTGGTTCCTACTGCGCCGCCACTTGTTTTCCCAGCAACTTTATAAAACAGCATCGTTGCAGTTGCACCGGAGCCGCTATATTCCTTATTATTAAATCTAATTTGGGTTTGTGGATCGATATTCTGTAAAGGAATCATCCCGAAGTTCACCATTTTGTCATCCGGTGCAAATATTCCGAAGCTTCGCACAAAGACTTTAAATCCTAGCTGGTAGTCTCCGGACTCACCGTACCCCAATCTTTTATAGAGACGCTCTGCCGCCTCATTCAGTCGTTTGCCTTGAATGGTTTCTTCAATTTTCGGGTTTACGCTTTTTCCGCCAACTTTTACAGGATATTCACCAAAAACTTGGACGGATCCTGATTCTGTTCGCCAAATATCATCACAAGACGCTTGGTCAACTTTGTCGGTTCTCATCAAGCAGATCACCGGCTGGACGAACATATAAATATTTTCTTTAGTATTGGTCAGAGTCCCTGTCGTCGCCCCACTCCATTGAATCTGGAAATCTTGTTGATCGCTAACACCTGTTCGCGTTGTTAGATTCGTAGTATCAGCTTTTACACCGCTTCCTGAGGTCGTTTTCACCTTGCAATTCGCCAATACTGTTGCAGTCAATGTTAGTAAAATTAGATAACGCATAGACTTACCCCCGGGCCTTAGTTTTAGACGCGTTTTAAAACGCACGTCTTTTATCGGGAGCAGATAACTTAAATTTAATAGAAAATTTTATGTCACTAGAATAACAAGGAAATATCCACCGTAATCGTGCGAATCTCAAAACCGTCATCGAGGATGCCAAATCATCGCCCTGAGGTCTCTCGCCCATATACATGCAGGCGATTCACACCACCATCTGGATAGGTTCGAACCATAATTTGATCTGTCGCTATCTCTGATTGAATCCTTAATTCTTTTTGATTACCCGCAAACGCTTTAACCGGCACGAGACCAGAAAACTGCTGCCAGGTATTGCCGTCCCAACCCAGAATTTCCACGGCGACCGGGTTGTTATTTACAAAGAATTTAAAATCAAAAACCACTCGGTCAATCACAATCAGCTTCCCAAGTTTTAAAACGACTTCCTCATAGTGTCCGACTTCGCGACTGCGGGCGGACTCCAAACCATCAAACATATTAATGGCAGGAAAAGGCGAAATCACTTGCACCGCAGGGCCGTAGTGTTCATTTGTCGCTCGTACCAGGGAACCGCCAAAAGCAGCACTTGCGTAATCAATATCGTGTTTGAAATCAGCATTAGATGATCGCCGTATATTGCGCTCCACTTCCTCAACATCTAAGCGAAATGGAATGGTCAACGGTTTCTGACTATGGGGAATCGGATCACTAAATCGGATGCATTCAGATATATCCAGCGACAGAAATTCTTTTTTAAACTCAGCGGGCACATCCGCGTATAAACCCACTCGCGTTAATCCACCATCAGGATACATCTCGACACGAACTTCCTGCATTACAACAGTCGGTTTGGGCAATTTGATACAGCGGTAGCTGTGACCATTCATGGCGATCTTAGGCAGGATTTCAACCCATGAGTTTTTTGCATCTATACGCCCAAGAATCCGGACAAATTGTGGTTGATTGCCATCGTGGAATTTTGTTGAGATGCGGAGGTACTGAATCTCTGACGGCTTCTGTAAAATACATTCTAAGACATCAACACCG
Source organism: uncultured Polynucleobacter sp. (assembly GCA_964624705.1). GTDB lineage: Bacteria > Bdellovibrionota_B > Oligoflexia > Oligoflexales > RGVZ01 > CAMDKS01. The sequence goes on along the minus strand of CAZUYQ010000096.1, from coordinate 12,665 downwards.
ATTGGATTATGGCGGACCGACTCCCAGCTATCCATGACTTTGCCTTGCTTACCGAAAAGCTTTGGATCAAAAACTGGCTCATAGGACGAAATAAGATTCTCGGCACGAGCAAAGCGCTGATTACTAACACGAGTGAATATTGCGCCCACCAGCAAATTATAGCTCGCAAGTGGATCCTGTATTTTACGGTCGGGAATAGGCTCGGCCATCATCGGCTCAAACGCCGAGAAGATCAGTTGCTTATATCCGAGATTCACAATCTGCTCTTGACTTAGCGACCCAGTCTCAAAATTCTGAGAAAATTTTTCAAAATGAACACCACTAAAGTCAAGCGCTTTAAGTAAAACTTGCGCCATCTCGGCGACACATAAAACTGCACGGTTATCACCGTTACAAAGTATCACAAAACCTTTACCACGATCTGGCCCGGTAATGACATGCAGCGATAGCGCCCTAAAACCCTCGTTCGATCCCTGATGAATTGCGATTCGGTTGTCTCCCGCCTCAGCAATAAAAACACCAAGTCCGATATCACAGCCCATAAATTCGCGACAGCCGAGATCACGTCCGTGCATCATGAGCATCGCAGTATCGTGAGAGATTGCACCAGAACCATTGAGATTGTGATAAGCGGCCTCTAGATGTCTAAGAAACTGCATCATAGCTGTCGCCGATCCCATGGCCCCGGCTGCGAATGCCGGAAACATCATACGTCCACCTAGAACTGGAAGACCGTCATCAAAATATCCGCTGGCATAGGTTTTCTGCGGAATCGTCTTTTGCTGAAAGGTCAAGTCTTCGATGCCAAGTTTTTGCAAGAACGAAGCCGTGAGATCAATAATCGACTTACCTGAAACGCATTCCATTAAATATTCCAGGACTAAGAACCCACCACCCGAATACTGAAACTGAACACCCGGTTTGGCAGGTACATCAATCGCTTCATACCCAAATTTATCGGCATGCAAGACAAGATCACTGATTTTTGGCATTTCGCCATCAACCGGAAAACCTTTCACGTAGTGCATATTAAGGGCCTGATGGCTCATCAGTTGCGCGATCGTCACATCTTCTGCAAATGCAGCATTCTTCGAAGACTTCAGGCGATAGGACGACGATGTTTTTGCAAACACTGTATTTACAGAATCTGTTAGCGCGATACCGTGATTCGCAAAGAACTCGATCGCAAAAGCAGATGCAATGGTTTTGCTGAGTGATGCAAGCTCAAATAGAGTCGACTTATGAACTGGTTCTTTTTCCCGAACAGCGTCACCTATCGAGAAACTTTGTAGACCAGCTGAATTTGCCACGGAGATCGATGCACCATCAATCTGGTATTTTTTAAGCATCGAGTGCAAGGATTTTTGCACAGAACCAGTCGGATGATCGCTCATACGAGTTGCTGTAATTTCCCATAAGGCTTTACGTGCTGAAGTTAACTCCTCTGGGATGCTACGAGTCATACGGTGTTTTAAGATATCAAGCAATTCGGTTGCCGATCGCCCACGGGCAGCCACCAAAAACTTAAAACCAAATTTTTCGCGGTATGTTTTTCCCAAAATTCTCAATTCGCTTTTAATTTCACCTTCCGCGTTTTGTACCAATTTCTGCTCAGATTGGGCCAGATGATCGAGAGTCTTGGCGGACTCACCGATATCGCCATGAAAACTCGCAGCTTCATTCACCTGGTCTAAAGTGAATTCTTTTATGAGTTTCTCTACCGCTGCTATATCCAAAATGGCATTATTTGCCATTTTGACAGCAAAGTCCTGACAGCTGCAGCGTTCAAAATAATAGAGCCAGCGTTCGACATATGCATCAAGTCGAAATTTACCTGCATCGAGGAATTGAACTTTCTGCCAAGGATTTGCATCATTACGAATCTCGTCGACTGTAAACGGCATCAGTAATTCCGTCGCGAACTCAACAGGATTTTTTGCGGTCATAAGTTGAATCATGATTCGGAAGGCAATGGGATACCATTTCTCGGTGCGCTCGTCCCACTTGACCTGAACGATCTTCTTGTCATCTGACAAGTCCTTGCGAATAAAGCGCATTTCTTCATGACAGATTCTCAGAAATTCGTCTAAACAGAACCGAGAGTGATTAAGTTCATGCCAAACCTCCCAGCGAGATCGTTCAGCCGTGGCCAGATCATCCATCACTCGCACCGGCACACCATCAATAATCGTTGGGAGCGCCACGCAACCATTACCGCTCAACCAATCAGTGAGATATTGCAGCGACTGAAATACATTATAGCGAATCTCATCTGGATGGTTATTAGCGATATAATCAGATTCTTTGATATCTGCGACCAGCAGGGCCCGTACATAGTTGGGATCATTTTGGTCAAGACCGACAGCATCCGCACGCTGAATAAATTCGTCGACCTCCACCCGGTGCTTTTCCGAAAAAATATCACGTGTCAGAGTGAAAATAGCTGTTTTATCCCCTTTTTCGTAGCGTTTCCAAGCCTCGACTATCGCGAGTCCTAATCGAACAAAATCGGGATGCGCGACCCAAAATCCGGTCAAATCACGCTTTAACTGAGTGATTACGTCTTTGAAAAATCCCTTAAGGGCAATTTGAAACGATGGGCTTTCGATCTGAGTATCAGAAGGTAGAATCCCATACATACCACCAACTTTTATCCCGCCCCGTGATCCGACAACATCAGCCAGCAGCGAATGAGAAGCTTTAATATATTTAATCACAATATAAGGGTCCGCTTTGACAGGGATGCGGTAATTCCCGTCTTCCTTAAACAAACGTGCTGTCGAACCCAAGTAATCATGCCAGCCTAAAGATGCACCGACAAAGTAGGGATAAAGTTCGTCCATAATTTCGTGGGCACGCAAGATCGCACGCGGATTCTCGAGAACAATCATAATGCGAATCGATCCCAGCACATACTCAGGGTGCTTGGCTTTGATCATATCTTCCGCAACTGCGATCATTCGATGAATATAGCCGGCTTCTTCTTCGTTTTCTAATTTAGGAATATAAAAAGCCAAAGATTCCTTATTATGCCAGTTCTTAACCAGGTGCAGTGCAAAGTCGTAGAGATGAAGCGGCATCGGATTATTATTGTAAAACAAAAACGTACTCGGCAGCGCCAATCCCGGAAAGCGTTTCATCGGAGCCGATAAATGATCTTTTGCTAGCTCGTATTTTTTCCCGTTCTCTTCAAGGCGAAGTGTTCGATCAAAACAAGCTGTTAAGTTTACGGCAGAGTCGATTAAGTCTTGATGCAAGGGAGTTTTTGAATCTTCATCATCTGCACCCCATTTGGGGTTTGCCTGTTGGGTTGCTAAGAGGTCTTCCACTATCGCAGGCTCACCTTTGAGTTTGCGATGATAGGCATTCATTGCGTTGACGGCCATTTTTGCTGAATCTGGCGGGCCAAAAAGGGTGACATGTGGCCCTTTAAGATATTCTGGAATCGGGGCGATGGGTTTTCCGCCATGACTACTAAAGCTTGAAGAATGAGGTCCGACGACAATCCGATTATTTGCATCTCGTAGACCAATGATCGTTTTATAATCTGGGTCTAGAACGTCAATATTTAGTTTTTTATTATACTCAAAACAAGCATGAACTCGCTCATCAATAAATTTGCGATCATCGATACGTTTTTGCAAAACATCTGCGAGATTTTCCTTAATCGCATCGTAGAGCTCAACCAAAAAACTCATCGCTTCTGTGCTCTCTAACCCACCACTTGGACCTACTTGATAAAGCCCACGCACTCCGTCCACCGGCAGCGCTTTCGACAGGAGATGTTTTGCCAAAGCTGGCGAAATATAATCATGATAATAGGGAATCTCAAAAAATGGGGTTGCTTGATTGCTCTTATTATTTTGCATGCGGCAAGCTCCATTAAAATTCGTCAGGATGGACGAATTGACTGTCATTTGCCTAATTCTAATGAATAATTCCGATTGTTACAAACGAATCCTAACAGTAGTATCGGGGCTTCACTCAACTAGAAGAGACTATCCATGTTTAAAGCAAATATATTGATCAGCGTCGGTTTTTTCTCACTGTCGTCCGTCGTTATTGCCGACAACGAGGTAAAGATAAAGCCTTCCATGCGGTGGTATACAACTGGAAGTTGGCAGGCACCCGCAGAATCCCGGCTGAATCCTGACAACACAATTTTGGCAATTCCCGACAGAATTGGTGCGATTGATCTTCGTCCTAGCATCAAGGCCGATAGCGGTGCATTTCAATTGATTGCACGTCCACAACTTCGTACCGCTGTAAGTGCCGCCAAAATCGGCGAAAAACACAAAACAGAGCATCCAAAGTCGACCGCACTTTGGCTTGAGGCTTACGGCAATTGGAACGCTTCGGATCAGGTCCTTGTAAGCTATGGCCGTCAGAACTATCAATGGGGTGCCGCGGAATCGGTGAATCCAAGCAATCGAATCTTTCATGAGACCATCGAAAGCAAGGATCTGCTCTATACCATTCAAGGGCGCAACATCGCTCGCGTCAATATCACTTGGTTTAAAAACTTTTCGACAGTCCTGATGTCAGAAACAGAACAAGTGAAAGAAGTTCCGGTCTATCAGGCCGAAGAATTATTTCAGTCAAAATCACTGATGAAACATGAGTTCAGTTGGAATAGCGGTGCCGACTACATCGGTATTGTCTATGGCGCTGCAGAAACAGACGGGCCCTGGCTCGGTGAGTATGTGAATACAAATCTTTTTTGGGGACTTTCTGTATATGCAGATGCCTCACACCAAAGACAAGCCAAGGCTTGGTATCCCGTTACCGAAACATCGACTCAGAGTCCCAAAGCGACGGTGGTCCAACTACGCCAATCCAAAATCGACAATGATCACGTGCAAACGCTTGCCGTTGGAGGTCTACGTTATAGCTTCGAAAACGGCAGCGATTTACGGATGGAATATATCCTAAATACCGCTGGCTGGAGCAAAGACGAAAACGAACTTGCCATGAACTCCATTGACAGCAATCGCCCCCTTCAACTTGCCGATATCAAAACAAACGCACTTAGGTTTTACAAACCAGGACTAGAATATCGCGGCCAAAGATATGGATTGATATCCTTAAGAGTACCAGATTTGTTCACCATCAAAGATTTAACGCTTTACTTACGACACCTGCGATCTTTGCAAGATGCATCAAGTTCGAATTATACTAGTATTGAGTATAGTATCGGCGACACCTCAACTCTCATCTTGAGTGGCCTAGGTACCACGGGCGAGCCTGATCAAGAACTAAGGGGCTTCGTCAGTCGGAGTGTTTTAGCAGGAGTTCGCCAAGATTTTTGATCGGATTTTTACTCTGAAAGCAAGCCTATGAACTCGTCTCTTATTGCAGATAGTCCTCGAACTACGGCCCGTATTCGCTTCTCACGTCCGGCAATGATTCTCGGCGTCGGTTTTGTATTTTTTTGTTTGATGGGTTTTAAAGATAGCGTCTGGACTTACGCCTTTTGGCGTCATCCATGGCCAGAGTATACAAATATCATGGCTCGTAGCTTCTATGAGGGCGAACTGCCGGGCGTCAGCGATATCGCGGTCACCGCATCGATCTTTGCATTCTTTTTTTGGCTTAAATTGCGCCGCGATCCTCAGAAACGAGAAGCATCTCTTCGTCTTCGCTTTCTTTTTACATCTGGACTTGCGGGCGCATTGATTACGGTTCAATCTTTTAAATGGATTGTAAGTCGCGCTCGACCAAAGATTTTTGAACGGGATGTTTTATCAACTTTGAACGTGGATCCATCCAGCATTTGGTTACCAGGATTTATGGGTTGGGATGGCCCACGTGGTAGTTCGTGGAATAGCTTCCCATCAGGTCACTCCGGTACCTGCGCCATTCTGATTGCATTGGTCTATTTGGTTCCACACACGCGTCCCTTAAGTCGAGCTCTAGTGACATCGGCCATTGTTATTCTGACAACTTCGATGGCAATCGCAAGATCAATGGCTGGAATGCATTGGCTCTCAGACTCCATCGCCTCTTTTTTTATGGTGTGGGCGGTGGTTGACGTCGTTGCCCAATGGATCTTGGATGCAAGAGTCCTTATCGTTCTCAAGCCAAGGAGAAAAAAATGAATCGAATAAAAAATATTTTTCTTATCTTCGTATTTTTTGTTATTTCGTCACCAACTACCGCCAATCATTTTTGGTTTGGTAAAACCATCGGCGCAACAGATGCAGAGAAGCGCTGGGGAAATCGCGAATTTGTTCTGGAAGAGTTTAAAAGCGGCGGAGTCTCTATTCGCGGCAAAATGACTGCCTCATTGATTCGTAATAAAAAAAATTGGATCGGGAAATCTCGCAGTGAAATTCGAGCATTCTTTGGCCCTCATGATGGATTCTATTTTACCGATACAATCCCAGCCTATATTGTTGATGGCGGCGAAGACAACTCGAAGGAGACCTGGCAAATCGTGTTTTTGTCGGATAAAAATTATAAAGTGGAAGATTTGATTATTCATAAAAATTGTTGCAATTAAGAATTTCAGGATGAGGACTCCGCTGCCTCAACCTTTGAAGAGCAGATGAGACTGGTATCAATAATGAACTGATATAGCCTATTTTATAAAATAGGTTAAACAAATTATTATATATATCATAATTTCTATGGCCAAAATGACATGCAAAGGACGAGAGCCATAAATGTCATAAGCTGGAAATAAGCCTCCGGCCGCATCCTTCGATTCCAGTTATTTATTAGAAATTCTCATAAAATCAATGATTTACTCAAAAGCAGCCGGTTGCTATGATCCGGTCCTCAGTCTCCCTATCTCTTAATAGGAGGAGTCCCTATCCAATGGCGACCTCAGATACCACGATTGTCCGTCTTGAAAACGTGATGAAGTCCTATCAGCTTGGTGAGACCACCGTTCAAGCCTTAAGAGGCATTGATCTTTCGTTAAACCGAGGCGAATTCACCGCGGTGGTTGGGGCGTCCGGTAGTGGCAAATCGACATTACTCAATATGATTGGCTGCATTGACGAACCTACACAGGGAAAAATTATTCTCGACGGCGTCGACGTTCATTCGTTAGATGACGATCGCAAAAGCGATCTTCGCAATCGTAAGATCGGCTTTATCTTTCAATCGTTCAACCTTGTGCCCGTTCTCGATGTTTATGAAAACGTGGAACTACCACTTCTCATAAATCCAAGCATCAGTGCCAGCGAACGAGCAGAACGCGTCAAACATGCCATCAAAGATGTTGGCTTAAGCGACCGCATTCGCAATCGTCCAGATCAACTCTCTGGCGGGCAGCGCCAACGAGTTGCCATTGCTAGAGCGCTCGCCGGTGACCCAGCTCTCGTGCTTGCCGATGAACCAACTGCCAACCTTGATAGCACGACCTCACACCGCATTATTGATCTCATGCTTGAGCTTAATCAAAAGCGCCAAGTGACGTTTCTGTTTTCTACCCACGATGAAAAGCTCATGGAGCGCGTCTCGCGTCGTGTTCATATTGTCGATGGTGTGTTGACTGAGGCTCCGAAGAAATGACTAGAGATCTATTTAAATCTCTATCCTCCATGGCTTGGCGTAATCTCCGCCGCAATAAACGCCGCAATATGGCAACCGCTATTGCAATCACAGCTGGATTTACCGCGTTCTTGTTAGCTGCGGGTTATGCTAAACGCGTTCACAACGTCCTATCTCACTACACTATCTATGGACTCCGCACCGGGCATATTACTATTATGCGTAAAGCGGCGCTCGATATGTATTCTATTAAACCAAGACTCTGGAGCTTGACGCCGGAAGATCAGCAGCAAATTGAAAAAACTCTAGCAGCAGTCCCTGGAGTTGAAAAATTTGGTCGCATCCTGACTGGCCAAGGGATTATCGGCAACGGCTGTAAGACTTTTCCTTTTATTGCAACCGGAGTTGATATCGATGCCGAACATTATACCATGATGCATCCAGATCTTCTTAAGTGGTCTCCCCATCTGGGAGCTCAGCGTCATGGCAGACCAATTTGGGAATTTAGCGATCAAGAGTCGCCCATTGCAATTTCTACCGGACTGGCAAAACTGCTTGGTAAAACAAAAGTCCACGATGAGATACCTGCCGGAGCACCTTTAAAAGTAGTCGATTGTTTAAGTCCTGATGCGGTGCAGCATTTTTCGGATGATGCCAATGTCCAACTAGCCGGAGGAACTTGGGATGGACAGCTAAATGCAGTCGATGGTGAATCAGTCCAGCTTTTTAGCACCGGCCTGATCGAAACGAATAACGCGTCAATAACCGTCAATATTAAAAAACTTCAAGATCTATACAATACCAAGAATGCGACCTCCTATAGCGTTTGGTTAAACGATTCTAAAGACACAAAGAACATCGTGACCTCACTGCGTGACGCACTAAAATCTAATTCTAATGAATTAGATATTTTGCCCTGGAGTGATGAGCGGATTAGTCCTTACTATACAGGCACGATGCGATTTATTGTCACGATGGTAAGTTTTATTGGCGCTGTCCTAGCACTGGTTATCATCCTCTCTATTTTCAATTCTGCCACCATGACGGTGATCGAACGCAGTGAAGAGGTCGGGATGCTTAGAAGCCTTGGATATACAAGAAGCCGCATCAGGCAAATTTTCGCATTAGAAGGTCTGTATATTACGCTTTTAAGCACAATCACCGGAGTGGTTTTTGGCCTTATCGCGATGCAAATTATCCGTATGGCGAATATCCATTTTAGCCCTCCAGGTATTGAAGGAGGCATGCAATTGATCATTATTCCTGATTTTACAATTATGTTTATTGCGACTATTTGCGTCAGCTCGTTAGGCTTGATTGCAACTTGGTTGGCCGTAACCGGAATCTCAAAAAAGAATATTGCCGAGCTTGTGGCTGGCACTCATCGTTAAATTTTAATTTAGGAGCCTATAAAAATGACGGATAAACACTTATCACCCTCAAAACGATTTTCTCTTAGCGCAACTGCAGCATTTCTTTTCGCAAGCGCGGTATTCGCCGCAGATCCAAAACCAGAGGAAATCCTACGCGATGCCGATCGGGCTCGCGGATCGACCGCCGTACAGGAAGGAATTAGTTGGCAAGTCAAAGTAGATACGACTGGCGACGATGGCAAGAATAGCATCACCTATGATCTTAAGGTAAAAGGCAACGATGCACTCGCAGAAGCGGTAGCACCGGTCCGCAACAAGGGGGAAACAATGCTGTTTAACGATCGCAGTATCTGGTATTTCAAGCCAGGCCTTAAAAAACCGCTTGGAATTAGCCCTCGTCAGAAGCTGATGGGTCAGGCAGCTAACGGAGATATCGCGTCGACAAACTATGCTCGCGATTACGAAGGTACAATTGCAGGCTCTGAAAAAATCGGCGCTCAAGACACTTGGAAGCTCGAACTCAAAGCTAAAACAAAGAACGTCACCTATGATCGTATCCGCTACTGGGTCAGCAAGGCAGATCGTCTTGGCATTAAAGCTGAGTTTTTAACTGTAAGCGGCGATGTCTTTAAGCGTGCCACCTTTCAATACAAAAATAAAATGGCCAGCAACGGTAAGGATCTCCCGTTTGTCAGCAGCATGGTCATTACAGATGCCTTAAACACCAAGAACGTGACGACCCTGGACTATAAAAGCCCTAAATCAGAAAAACATTCCGATAGTCTCTTTAACGTGAACAATTTAACTCGCTAGAAAGAGGAATATCGAATGCCAGCTCCTAATTCTACTATCGCTCGCATGGCGTGGCGCAATGTCATTCGCAATTGGCGCCGTAGTCTCGCAAGTAGTATGGCGATTGCAGCTGGTTTTACGGCAGTTTCTCTTTTTGACGGGTTTCTGACAGATATCAAACAAGTGTCTGAGGACAGCTATTCCTCCCGTGGCATGCTGGCCGACGTACTGATTCAGCATAAGGATGCTCAAGAAAAAATCGCTGAAGATCTTTTTGCATACTCGCTGACAAAAGATGAGCAAGATTTTCTCGATAAAGTTATTCTAGCCGACCCCGAAGTTGAAACTCGCGTTCGCTTCCTCGAAGTCAAAGGTATGATTTCCAACGGCCACAATAACGCAGTCTTTATTGGCAACTCTCACGATGTCAAAGAAGGCTACCTTGCCAGGGCACCCAACTGGCAGTGGAACACGATCGCTGGTAAACCATTTCATTTGATTCCAAATGATAATGCTGTCCTTATTGGTATGGCACTCGGGCTTATGATGGACTGCACAACGCAGGTGGATGTGAACACCATTACCGAGCGCGGAGGTGGTTATCTCGCCGTCGAAAGGCCATTTCACTGTGACCGACCGCGATTGCAGTTGAGTGCGTCGACAGAAGCAGCCCAAGTTAATGCCCTCGATTTAGAAGTAGCAGGACTTATGGACGCAGGGTTTCGCGAAGCGGATAAACACTGGGTCCAACTTCCTCTCACCACGGCGCAGCGTTTACTCGATACCGATAAGATCACTTTGATGTCAGTTCGTCTTAAAGATAAATCTAAAACAAATGCCTTTATCTCAAGACTAAAAGAGGCAAGTGCGGCGTCTGGCCACAGTTTTGAAATTATGCGTTGGCAAGATCATAACTTTGGCGCATTTATGCGAAGTACCAATCAAATACTCGGCACATTTCGCGGGCTTTTTATGTCTATCGTGATTGTTATAGTGGTCCTGTCCGTAGCAAATACCATGATGAAGGCCGTCAATGAACGGATCCGCGAAATCGGAACACTGCGCAGTATAGGGTTTCATCGCCGCGATATTCGTAAGACCTTTACGCTTGAAGGCTTCGGATTAGCACTGGTTAGCTGTGTTGGTGGCTTGATCATTACGATCATTCTCTGCCTCATCGTTAATAATAGTGGCATTCGCTATAAGGCCGGGATGCTCTCCGTGCCGATATTCTTAACGGTAGGAATGAATCCCCTGACGTGGCTGATGAATAGTGTTTGGCTGTGTCTACTAGCGGCATCAACGGCGTGGTTTAGTAGTCGCAAGGCAGCCAAGATGATAGTTGCAGATGCCCTGAGAGCGCCTTGATCTAATGCTCTCTGGTTTTCGGCAAATAGTTGGACAAAATAATGGCCAGAATGCTGTAACTCAAGAAGATATAATAGCCAGGTTGCAGTGACGTTCCGTTCGTTGTGAGGATCGTCGCCCCGCCTTCCATAGAACTTAAATTCGAGAGCTGACTATCAATAATGCCATTGAATCCGATATAAGCCATAAATATGGCGACGACCATCACATCTGTCATCGACCATTTTCCGGACTTAAACACGAAGAAATCAATGATCGAGTTCTTCTGGGCTCCGCAGATATTGTAAAAATAGGCAATTGTTGAACTCAGTTTTAATAATGGAAAAAATACGCTGAACGTTAATAATAATACTCCGACTAATTTCATCTGCACTTGACCGTGAGTGATCATCACCCAGAAGACATCCAAGATGCTTTTGCTTTGAAAGTACAGAACCTGATTATCAAATTGGATCGTATGGCCGATAAGGATGAGCTTGAGCTGCGAAATCTTTGCTTCCATATCAATCATGGGTGTCGCGACCCCCGCGACAAGCAGAAGAACGAGCGAAAGAATAAGAAATGCAAATAACGGCCGACTTGGTGCCTCTTTTCGTTTCATTAGCACCATAAAAGGTACTGCGAGCAAAATAATAAACAATATGGCCTGCTTCACTATAAGCACATAAGTCTCTGTCATCGCCTCATCTACTTTGAGCCTTGCCTCATCAATGTCTTTAGTACCAGTTGCTTCATAAATCTCCAGCAACTTTGATCGATCTTGAGTATCAGCTGTTTTGGTTGCAAAATCTTCAAGCTGGTCATTTACCATGGTTTTCATTTGTTCTTTTGTTTTCTTCTTTTTCATCTCCTGAATCACCGCGTCGGTGTAGCTAGGAATGCCTTTTTTAATTTCTTTCATATCAACAAAGGCATTGATGAACATTTGTTTGAATTTACCCTTAGTCGTTTTTTCGTTCTTACTCTTAATTTTCTCGGCAGCCTCGTCGATCATTTTATTTAAGATGACACTGATATGGGCTCTAAGCTCGCGCTCTGTGGTATTGGAAACGTAAAGCTTGTCAAACTCCCGCGATACGATCACAACAAGTTGATTTTTCCATTCGTCAACGCTAAACAGTCCGTATTTGATACTGTTTAATTCCGCGTATTCAACTTTATTTTTTTGATTGGCAAAAGAATTCACAATGATCTGCTGACACAGCACAACCATCGCGACAGCATAGATAGCGGACAGGAATATTTTCAGATACTTCATAAATGGACGCCCTCTTCATTGGACCAATAAAGAGGGATCTTAGCACTAACATCTGACTCACGGACAAGATATCTTTATGCCCACTCTGATATTGGAGTTAGGACGCAACAACGGCGGCCCGGGTTTCTGAAGAACAACCAACGACCACTTACTTCTTTTGAACTGGTCTACTTAATTGTGTTTGTAGTGCCCATTTTACGGGGTCGTGTAGTAAATGGACGCTTTTCTCAAGCCCAGTACCGCTTCACCAGGCCTAGCTTGAGTCGCGACTAGTAAATAATATTAAGTAAAGCGTTTCGTATTTTTAAAACGGAAACCTCACCTTGCGCTTCATCTCTTTCGCGGTGATCACTTCGTTGTGCCACATTGCATAG
>CAZUYQ010000095.1:12439-20639 GCA_964624705.1 uncultured Polynucleobacter sp. | reverse complement strand
CATTTAGAACTTGCATCTATAACACCTTGCCGGTTTAGCCGGCGCACTTGGAGAACGACTTATGAAAAAGCCGCTAATGATAGGCGTCGCTGGTGGCAGCGGCTCAGGGAAAACCACAATTGTCAAAAAACTCCAGGAATACTGCCCCTCTGTCTCGATGTTGGTTTTCCAATTAGATCATTATTATCGTGACTTAGCACACCTCGATCCAGACGATCGTTCAAACGTCAACTTTGATCATCCTGATTCCCTGGAGATGGATTTAGTAGCAACCCATGTCGCCGCGCTCGCTCAAGGGCAATCAATCGAACGCCCTACCTATGAATTTGCAAGCCACACTCGCAGCAGCAAGGTTGTGCACCTTGAGCCAGCTGATGTTGTTCTTGTTGATGGTATTTTTGCCCTTTACAGTCCCGAAGTACGTAAACACTTACATTGTGGTATTTATGTGGATGTAAGTGATGACGTCCGCTTTATTCGCCGTTTGAAACGCGATGTTAGCGAACGCGGCCGAACTAATGAGGGTGTAATCAAGCAGTACCTATCCACAGTGAAACCTATGCACGATCAGTTTGTGGCTCCGACCAAATTAGTGGCCGACTTAGTCGTCTATTGGGATCAATACAATGAACGGACACTGACCCTTCTAAGCAAATTGCTTAAGTAGATTTTTTTGAGGACTTTTACGCCTTCCGCCCCTCCGTGATACAATGAATGAGATCGGTTCGCGATCGGTTCAAGGGGAAAATAGAAATGCTGCGGCAACGGTTGAAAGACGGAATCGGAGTCTGGTATATCGAGGCTCTTTGCCAAGGTGCAACTATTGGATTTAGTGAAGTTCTTATTATCATCTGGTACTCACGCCAAGTAAAAGATGCTGTCGCACTAGGTCTTATTTTAACACTCCCAACAGCAATTGGTGCTGTCACCCAAGCGTTCGCTACAAGAAAAAAATCCTTTACTCGTAATCCACTAAAACTCGCTTGCCTATCGATTACCGCACAAATTATCGGCCTGCTGACTATGGCCATTTCTTTAAGCAATGCTAATGAATTAGCCTCTGGACTCATTGTCGGACAATGCCTCTACTGGATTGGTTCACTCACAGCGGCCTCACCCACTCAGGAAATTTTGGCGCAGACAGTTCCGATTCAGCAGCACAATCGATTTTTCTCTCGTCGTGCCATGCTGATGACGGTGATTACTCTTGTTTGCAACGTTGTTGTCGCCGTTTTATTAGACCGCGGGCTGAATGCCAATGTGATGATGTGGTTTGTCAGCGCTGCAGCCGGCATGCGTCTATTCTCACTAACGCTAATTCTCGTTCATAGCACACCCAAGGAAAAGGCACCAACGCCAAACAATGGCATTGTGATACTCGATACGAACCATAATGCGCTCGTTTCTATTTTTAAACTGAGCTTCTGCATGGCTCTTTTCCGCTGTGCAGTGAATATCTCTTCCCCGTTTTACTCAGCTTATATGATCAGTGACCTCGCTATGACTTTTAGTATTTACTCCATGTTAACGGCCGTCCCATTGATCACAAAAACACTTTGCTTGAATAACTGGGCACGCCTCCTTGACGACAATCGGAAATTCGAAGGCCTGGCTCTGGCCACTTTTTTTATTGGTCTTACCCCTATTTTATGGAGCTTAAATGCTTCCACACCCTGGATTGCTGGGCTACAAATCGTGAGCGGCATCTCTTGGTCCGGATTTGATTTGATCAGCGTATTGCTGATTCAACATATGTATCCACGAAGCATTACTTCCAAGCTTGGGCTTTTTTTAGCGCTAGGTTCGCTTGGTTCTGTTACGGGTGCCGCGATTGGCGGTGTCATCCTAAATTACACAAAGTCCTACCCTCTATTATTCACTATTTCGGGCGTCATGAGACTCTGTTCTGGCTTCTTACTGCTGTGGTATTTGCGAAGACATCATTTATTTCGCTTCCACCACTTGAACCTAAAGCATGGTCTTGCGACACTAATAACAGTGCGTCCTTCGATTGAGGCCGCAACCAAGCTTTTACCGATGCCTTTAAAACGCGGTCCCAAACCCCGTAAAGCTGCTTAGCACCTTAAATTCAGGAGGATCTGGAATTGAAGTTCGCTCACCTCTCGCTCTCATCTGTTGCCGTCATGTTCATGCACGCCTCATCTGCACTAGCCTGGACAAGTTGGATTGGAGTGTTAGAAGACTGGCCAGTCAAAGATCCTCTTAAAACAGATCAACCCGTTTCCTATGAAGCTCGCGTACGTCCGCTCTTCGTTAAAGTCGATCACGGTTTTTGGCAAGCGGCACCAAAACCAGGTGATGCAAATCCCGTCGCGACATTACCTAAAGCATTTTCTTGGGATGTTTGTTTTTCGGGTCGAGGTGAAGGTAGCCTTACTGCAAGCATGCTTGCAAGCAATGCCACACCGCCGGCTCCGCCTTACGCGCTGCGCGCCGAAGATCGTGCACCTTGGCGAACCAGACGCAGCCTCGATTATGCTGGATGGATTCCAGAGCCAGTCTATAAGCCCATTATACTTTCCTCATCACTGAACTCATCTTGTAAAGACCCTGAAAAATGGCGCGGCGGTTCCGGTGAAAAAGCGAAACCTCATATCGCAGCGATGATTTCACTTGTAAATGCCGAGCTTGCCAAGCAAGACTCCACTCTCAAGATTAATGATTCAACCGCAAAAATTCCGCGAGCTTGGGGAACACCAAAACACGGGCGATTTGCGGTGCTACGCGCGAAAACAACCGCCGGCAAAGAAGTGAACGCAACATTCTATGTGCATGAAAAAGGTCCTCAGTTTATCGGCTTCGATGCCATGATGATTGATGCTGGCGACTTTGATAGCGACCGCGTCACTGAAGTGATAATCAAACAACGTTCTGATAAAAAAGACACCTATACTCTTTACTCAAACGGCACCAAAGTGACGGAGACCGCCTGGGTCTATCCATAAAAAACCGCCAAACTGGCGCATTGTACCCAAAAGATCCTCTCGATATACTCGGCACGCCCAATGGCATAACCCAATATTTCTTGAGGAGATTATTTTATGTTGAAGACGTTCTTGATTGTTTTAGGCTTCGCTTTCACCGCTTCTTACGCTTATGGCTACTGCCAAGTAGATCGCGATTGCCATGAAGGATACGAATGTGACGCTACTACCAATAGCTGTGTGTACACGGGTAGCGGCCCATCGCAGCCACCGGTATTTCAATGTCCGCAAGTGAGTTGTGTCAGATACTGTAGCAACTGGGGTTCTAATGGGAATTGCCACGGATATGACGAATACTGCGGGGTGCAGCCATATTGCGTCACCGAGTGCACGAATGTCGGCGATAATGGTAACTGCCACGGACGTACAGACTTCTGTTATGAGAATCGTCCTAGCGGATGTTAAATGATTTAAACTAATTAGACACTTATGCTTCTTTAGTTTTTTGAGCCGGCCCACTTTTTGCAAAGATGCAGACAAAGTGTTCCGGCTCAAATTATTTTACGAGGTACATATGAGTGTTTTGGTCGATAAAATTAAAGCGGAAAGCTCCCAAGTGTTCCGCATGACAAGCCCATTGCTTATTACTGCAAAAAAAGCTGGCGCTAACTGGATGAAGCACAGCGCTTCCAGTTTGGGGGCTGCCCTCGCCTACTATTCCATATTTTCGCTAGGACCGATGATTCTCATTATTTCGACGCTCGCAGGGGCCTTACTCGGACCGGAGGCCACAGATGGCGAATTGAAACATACTATGGAAGGAATTTTCGGCTCAAAGGTAGCGCAGTCTATTGAGCTCTTAGTCCTCGGGGCAAAACAAAGTGCCGTCGGCTCCTGGCAGACCATCGTTGGTACGGTCACTCTGGTCATTGCAGCCACTAGTGTCGTAATTCAACTGAAGGACTCGCTCAATATGATTTGGGAAGTCCCCCCAAGTGATAAAAAAGGTGTGTGGTCATTCCTAAGAAAATACGTCATCTCGCTTGCCATGGTGCTTGGATGTGGTTTTCTACTAATGATTTCCACCATCTTGACTTCGCTCATTGCGGTCTTTGGTACATACATAGCTGCGCGTCTTCCGTTGTCCGAAGTTTTTCTACAGATCATCAATATCAGCCTGAGTTTTGGATTAATTTGGTTGGTCTTCAGCGCCATGTTCAAATTATTGCCAGATACCAAGGTTCGATGGTCGGATGTATGGACTGGGGCTTTTGTTACAGCTTTGTTATTTACGTTTGGTAAAACTTTGATTGGCCTATACCTCGGAACCCAAGCTCTAGATTCGAGCTTTGGTGCTGCCGGGTCGGTTATTCTGCTACTGCTATGGGTCTATTATTCATCGCAGTTATTTTTATTTGGTGCTGAATTTACGCATATTTACGCACAAGAACATGGATCGGTTCATCACAATGAAATGCACACTCCTCAAAAATTTTATATCCAAAGTTAATTTGGTTGTCGTCTTTCATGCTCGCAACGGCTAAGATTTTGGAAACGATCCATAAGTTTTTTTAAATATTATTCGGAGGAATTTTTATGCGCCTTTTTCTTTTCGCGATGATGAGCTTAGTTTCAACTGCAAGTTTTGCGGCGAAAAATATGGAATGTCATTTTAGAAGTCAGGACCGTGATCTTCCAACATCGATCAAAGCCCCTCAAACTCTCTCAATCTTTAATACAGGTCTGAACTGGCATTTGCTGGAGAACGGCAAGGAAGTGCAAACTGATTTTGTCGTCCCAGAAGAAAATCGCATCAACCTGACAAAAACTTATTTCGTTGGTTCTCTTGTCGTTCAAAATTCTTACGATATTACATTTGACACCTGCAAATCAGAATTGAAGATAGCGTCGATTGGCGAAGTCAATCCTCCAGGTTATGAAAACTCAGAGTTCCCGACCGTCACTGTGCAGTTTGATTGCAGCTGTCCAGAGTAATTCCGCCTTCTGACCAGGTCGATCCTCATCCTGAGGCAAAGCCAAAAGATCTGCATGCGAAAATAGGAATCTTGATATTTTGCAAAGATTTATTGCATTTATAATGATTTTTGTAAGAAAAAAAAGTGACACTAGTTACAAGAGATATAGGACCAGTTTGCAATTTTTTTGAATGAATTACTAAGGAGCACATAATGAAAATTTCTCTAAAAGCCGTCGTTACTGCCGTTTCATTGATCACAGCTAGCGGTGTTACAACCGTAGTTCGTGCTGACGACCAAGAAGTGAAGAAAACCGAAGATACCAGCACAAACCCACTGACTGGTACCGAAACCCACACTAAGAAAGAAGAAACTAAGGCTACTAATGCTGATGGTTCCGTAAGCAAAACTAAGAAGAAAAAAGTTACTAAGCATAAGACCGATGGCTCAACCACGCAAAAGACTGAAGTTGAAAAATCCCACGATCAAAAATAATTTTTAAGTTTTCACAATGCGGCCCGAATATTTGTAATTACAGATATTCGGGCCGATTGCCTTATACGGCGATAATTTTTCGAGACTCAAAAATATTATTTACATTCACCTAAACTTATTGCTTTCCCTTCGCCGGTCATTGTCCACGGCGTGACCGAACCGTAAAGCGCCGCACTACCGATGGACGCGATTCGAACAGAGTAGCCGGAGTCCGTAGAACTGAAGAACGAGCAAGCATAAGACGCTTCGATAGCTCCTTCTTCCTGCCCACATGTATGGGATTCATAAGAATCGCCTTGCGCGGTCGTTAAGGTTGCTTTCATATTCTGGCGATCAAATTTAACTACCATTCCGTTTTTTGCCTTAGTGCCACAAACAAGAGCCTTGCTGTTACTCGCCTCGACAGAAGAAGTGGTCGCCTTCTTTATGCCGCAAGCTGTTACCGCCAAAGTAGCCAATACGATTAATGCAGTTTTCATGAATAATTCCTTTGGGTGATGAGTTGAAATCCAGGCCGCGAAATGCAAAGTCCGTGCCTTGACCTCATATAGCATAATCATTGGTATTATGGTTGCCTTGGCCAGCCAGTCCGCAAAACAATGGACAAATCGTCTAAACTTTAAACGCTGCGGGGGCTTTTGATCTTTTTAGTTTAGTCCAGATTACAAAATAAAGCGCTTTAAGATGGCAAACTGTCGGCGCTAAATCTTACTAAAGTGTTTTCATTCAAAAACCTCTTATAAAATACAATTATATTAATATGTTATACCTGAGAAATACTACCTAAAGAATCTTCAAAAATAGCCGATTCATTAGATTATGAAAACACTTGGCTTAACATTGTTAGAATCTCCGAGAAACTTCGGTTTCTTTAATAAGCATACTGCCGTTCTACGCGCGTTTATATTTGTAACCATTCTTTCTGGATGTGACAGCAAAAACGCGGACAAACTTGATCAACTCCTCTCAAAAGATGGGGCTCTTGTTGTTAACCCCTCACTTGAATTCAGTCCAACCACATATTCCTTTGGTGACATTAAAACGCCCGACGTCACGTCATCGCGTTTGACACTTGTTAATACAACCGAGACTCCCGCAATTCTATCATCTGTCAAAGTAGTTCCAGACGACGGAACGTTTGCAGTTAAATCTGAAAACTGTGAAATCTCTTCGAACTCAACCATTGCGGCTAATGGTACCTGTGCTTTCAACGTAGTATTCAAGCCTGCCAAAGGCGGCAAATATTCCGGGATCGTCGAGATCACCTACGGTTCAACTCCTGACAAAAGTTCTAAGGCGACGATGACCTTATCAGGATCTTTGGCGGAGGATGGAGAGAAAGTCAGCTTAGGAATTAGTCCTGCGATCTATGATTTCGGTACTTTGATTGTTGGAAGCGACTTTAAGGACACCACATTTACGCTATCGAATGACGCGACCGGTAACGCACTTTATCTAACTTCAATTGGATTTGACGCAAACTCCGCAGATTACACCATCACGGCCAATACCTGCCCTGGAAAGACTGTCGCATTTGAGCCTTCAGCGACTTGCACCGTATCTGTTCGTTTTGCTCCTACCGCGGAAAGCTCGTTATCAGCAACGTTACAGGTACTGTTTGGCAAAAAAGTCGGATCGACCAATACTAAACTAACGGCGATCGTTACAGGAGAAGGTAGTTCAGCCGCATCGATTGGCAACGCTGCTCTAAAATACACACCTGCGGCAACAACTCTAACCGCCACCTCGGTCGGCAGCACGCGCACTGCAGTCGTGACCATCGAGAACTCGGCCTCGAGAGATATTTATCTCAATACGATTCTAATTACTGGCAGTCAATATTCCGTAGCTGCAGGAACATGTCCTATTACGCCAAATGCTTTTCATTCGGGAAGCACCTGTACCGCCACCATCACATACGCACCGCAAACTGCAGGACAACATCTATCCACCCTTCGCGTCACTTATGGTCTAGACGTTTATAGCTTCCCATACACTGCAAACAGTTCGATACTTGGAACTGGTATTAATGTCATTTCGTTTCCCGGGCTAACGTCGATCAACAACGTAAGCTCGACTGCAATGACTCTAAACTGGACAAGCTCGACAGATGCTATCGCGTATCTGATTTACGAAGTAGTGGCTGGTGCTATCTCCACCCCCACTACGGTGCTAAATACAAGTGGAACCGTTTCCAGCTACCGTGTCACTGGCCTTACCTCTAGTACATCTCATACGTATCGAGTACGAGCCGTCAATACATTAGGTGAAGCTGATGCAAATGAAAATGATGTAACGCAGGTTACAGATACAGTCGGAAGCTTTACCGCTGGCACATTGAGTAGCACAGAAGGTCAAATCGCAACTAAAAATTTGACTGGAACCTGTACCGATACCGAAAGCAATACCGCTACCTACGCATTTGTCAGTCAAACAGATAGTTCAGCAAACTGCTCCCTTTCAGGAACGACGCTGAGCTGTACTCCTGCTTACAAAGTCGGTCACTCGACCTGGACTGCACAGGTTTCAATCAGTTGTACTATCAACGAATCGGTTGTTTTATCCAATTTGACACTCAACGTTGCGGATGGCAACCGCTCGCCATCCCTCGCGAATATCAGCGATCAATCTGTGGCTGCAGGGGGTTCAATCACTGCGGTAAACGCCGCAGACGGCGGTGATGATCTCGACGTCGACAACGACACGATTTCTTACACGTGCACGTTTGCGGGCGGAGGCTCTGCTGCGGGAACAGGCTGCACGTCATTACCAGGAACTCCGGTT
>CAZUYQ010000095.1:11123-12405 GCA_964624705.1 uncultured Polynucleobacter sp. | reverse complement strand
GCCACCGGCCAGCTAAGCTGGCAAACAAACTTTGCGGCTGCAGTTGGCGGTGTTGCAACAAATTATACAGTGACGATCACCGGCAGCGACGGCCAAAGCACTCCGCTCACTGGCAGCGTCTCATTTGTCATCGAAGTTCAACCTGCATCTTCTGCGACAATCTCTATCACCAACTCATCGCCAACCGCGACAAATTCTCTAAATTTGTCTATCACTAATGTGAATGCATCAGCATCTCGTTACTGTATGTTGGAAAACAACACATCCATTGCGGCCTGCACCTGGAACAATCTTCCCGTGCCGTCGACGTTTACCGCAACGACGACAGATGGAAATAAAAAAATCTACATGTGGTTGCAAGATAGCTCCGGCGCAAATACTGGTCGAGCAGACAGTAATACGGTCGTGCTCGATACAACAGATCCAGCTTGGAGCTCTTCGCCAAGCCATGAATCATGGAGCAACTCCAAAACCTCGACTCCCTCGATTACCTATAGCACCAATGCTACGGATTCTGGATCTGGAGTGGTTCGCTATGAATATGCAATTGGCACGGGCACATCCGGTGCCTTGTTAAATGATATTGTCGCATGGACCACCGCACCAAGTAGCCCCTTCGCTGCCACAATTTCTGGGGTGTCTCACGGTCAAACTTATTATGTCAATATGAGGGCTGTTGATGGCATTGGTAGGACATCAGCGGTAAAATCCAGCAGCGGATGGATCGTTGATTCCCCAAACTTTGCCGGCCTCTCATCAATTTCAAATGTCACAACGAGAACGGTTCAACTGAACTGGACCGCTACCTCAGATGCACTCGCATTCAATATTTATAGAATGGCCAACGGTGCCATGACCAATCCGGTAACCGTCACTAACACCGGCGGCACCGTAAACTCATACTCGGTAGGCAGTCTCTCTCCAAACACAGCTTACATATTTCGAGTCCGTTCACTTGGGAGCTTCGGCGGATCAGATACAAATCAAGCGGATTTATCTGTCACTACAGACTCCGTGGGTACATTCAATAACGGGAGCCTTTCTGCAAACGAAGGTCAAACGGCAACACTTGATCTCACAACACTTTGTTATGATAGCGAAACAAACACGCCCGTCACGACGATCTCGAGCCAAACCGACAACGATGCGACTTGTTCAGTGAGCTCGAATACGTTGTCCTGCACACCAGTATACAAAACTGGGCATAGCAATTGGAGTTCTCAAGTAAATATTAGCTGTGTATTAAATGGTTCCACTCTGACCGGCCACGTTACAGTCAGCG
>CAZUYQ010000095.1:9909-11113 GCA_964624705.1 uncultured Polynucleobacter sp. | reverse complement strand
GGGAATCAAAGTATAAACGCAGGCAACAGCACTGCATCCGTCGACGCAGCAACAAGCAACGGTGATAGCGACAGCGATGGCGATGCACTTACCTATTCTTGCACCTTTTCTGGCGGCGGCTCTGCCGCGGGGACCGCATGTAGCTCCTTGCCAGGAAGTGCATCTATCAATGCATCAACCGGTGTTTTCGCATGGCAAAGTAATTTTGCGGCTGCCGTCGCAGGTGCCTCGACCATTTATACAATTACAATCTCAGCTAGTGACGGTCAGTCGAGTCCACTCACCGGGACTAAGACCTTTACGGTCACAGTTGCCCCAGCGGCAGCTCCCACAATAACCGTTTCAAACTCCTCACCAACGGCCTCAACAACGTACAATTTAACTTGGGGTTCCGTGAATGCGTCAGCAACTAAATATTGTATTTTAGAAAACGATACCGATGTCACACATTGTTCATTCTCTAATATTCCTGTGCCAAGCACTTACTCCGTCTCATCAACAAACGGAAGTAAGATTTTATCTGTATGGGTTCAAGATTCTTTTGGTTCAAACACCACCCGCGCCGCAAGTAACGCGGTCATCTTAGATACGGACGACCCAACATGGGCATCAAACCCAACGCATGCCTCCATTAAGAATTCTCAAACTGCAACGCCTACGATTGCTTATACAAGCGACGCTGCAGACACAGGTTCGGGAGTAGATCACTATGAATACGCTATTGGTACCGGTACCTCCGGAGCGGCGATCAATGATATAAAAGCATGGACGACTGCACCTGCGACGGGGTTCTCGGCTTCCGTCTCTGGCCTTGTCGACACAGCTACTTATTATGTGAATATGCGTGCTGTCGACGGATCTAGTCGAACATCGTCGGTCCGAAGCAGCTCAGGCTGGACTGTTGACGTAACACCACCCACTTTAACCATGACATCGCCGACAGAAGCTCAGCAAATAAGCTTGAATACAATCACGGTAGCAGGGGCATGCGAAACAGGCAGGACAATATCTGTTACTTACGGCTCCGACGTTACTGGAACTGTGTCGGCGACCTGTACTGGTAGTGCTTACAGCTTCGACATCACTGCGAGTGGTGCAGTAGGGAACCGGAATTTTTCTGTCGCCCAGACAGATGCTGCTGGTAATACCTCCAGTGTCGACCGAATCTTTGAGCGCATTGCTGAATCGGTAAGTGACTTCGCGG
>CAZUYQ010000095.1:0-9899 GCA_964624705.1 uncultured Polynucleobacter sp. | reverse complement strand
GGTTCCGATATTTCGTGTTTAATTACGACCAACAAAAAACCCCGCTGTTGGGGTTACAACGCTTATGGCCAAGCAGGTAACGGTTTAACCACAGATTCACCCGTACCTGTTGATGTCAGCACAACTGACACGATCACGTCGATCTCAATGGGAACGTATCATGGATGCTATATTACCGAAGGCGGAGCGGCGAAATGCTGGGGATATAATGCTGGTGGAAGACTTGGCGATGGATCGACAACTAACCGCGGTATTCCTGTTCAAGTTACGGGTTTGACCAGCGGGGTTACAAAAATTATTGCGAGTGACGCTCATAGCTGCGCACTGGTATCTGCTGGACTCAAATGCTGGGGTACAGGTCAATATGGTCGACTCGGTAATGCAGGAACAACGAATCAAACTACCGCAGTGGACGTCACGGGGTTAACCAGTGGAGTCTCAGATTTTGTTATCACCAATTACAGCGGCTGCGCGCTCAAAACGGACGGAAGTGTTTACTGCTGGGGTTACAATGATGTTGGCCAAGTCGGCAACGGTGACACCACGCAGCAACCAACGCCCATAAAAATCATCAATAGCGGCGCGACAAAGATTTTCGGCAGCGCGCTCGGCGACGTCAGGCACTTTTGCGCACTCGTAAGTGGTGCACTAAAATGCTGGGGAAAGAACACATCGCGCCAGCTCGGCGACAATACTGCTGTTAGTAAATCAGTACCGACCGATGTAAGTGGCTTGGCCACTGGCGTCAGCCGCGCCTTTTTAGGGCCAAATAATACTTGCGCTATTTTAACCGATGCAACGGCCATGTGTTGGGGAGCAAGCTCGAGCGGACAACTTGGCAATGGCGCCACTACTACACAATCTGTTCCGCAAGTAGTGACCGGACTAACAAACGTCTCTGACATTGTCGTTCAGGATACGCGTGTTTTTGCGTTGACTACCGGGGGAGCGGTTTATGGATGGGGTACAAACACAGGTGGGAAATTGGGCGACGGAACAACCACTAATCAATCCGCCCCCACGTCGGTCATCGGTCTCACTTCCGGAGCGACCGCGATTCGCGGAACTGTCAGTCACATATGCGCGCGTAAATCGACCGGTGGTTTGCGATGCTGGGGTGACAATGACAAAGGACAACTCGGCAATAACTCAACGTTGCCGCTTTTGACTCACACAGTTACTGCGGTCTCAGACAATACTTTGATTGCAAGCGCGGCCAAAGTGACGGCAGTGGACAACTACGCCTGCGGCTTAACGACTTCAGGATCCGCTTACTGTTGGGGTCAAAACACTTATGGAAATCTAGGGAACAACTCAACAACAGATAGCACGGCCCCCACCCCTTTAAATACATCCCTGGCGTTCTCAAGTCTCGCGCTAACGGACACAACCGCATGTGGTCTAACCACCGATGGAGCGGTAAATTGTTGGGGTTACAACGCTTCAGGTACCGTCGGTGATAATACCACAGTCCAAAAAACATCTCCTACCGCAGTCAGTACGTTAACTAGCGGAGTATCTGTTTTGAAAGCGTCGCCGTCAACCATCCGCTATATGTGCGCCATTGCAACACTTGGGGGCAATACAAATGGCCTCTACTGCTGGGGACAGAATAGCTACGGTCAGCTCGGCGTCGGCGATAAAGTGAACAAGAAAGTCCCGACGAATCCAACCGGACTTACTTCTGGCGTTACCGATATTGCGATGTCTGCATATTCCAATTGTGCATTGACGTCTGGCGGGGCTGTTTATTGCTGGGGCTTGAACACAAATGGTCAAGTGGGTAACAGTAGTATCGTAGAACAGCTCACACCAACCCAAATCATTGCCAGTGGCATCAGCAGCATTTATGCCGGTAAATACGGCGATACGAGACACTACTGCGCAATCACATCCCTGGGCGCAGTCAAGTGCTGGGGTAAAAACACGAACGGTCAACTTGGCATAGGCTCAACAACCGACGCGACCGCTCCGACGGATGTATCAGTTTCAGCATCTGCAGTAACAAAACTCGCACTGGGAGAATCTTACACTTGTGCACTCATTACGGGCGGCTCAGTTAAGTGCTGGGGATACAACGCGCACGGAGAACTTGGCGACAATAGTACAACACAGCGCACCTCGCCTGTCGACGTTTCAGGACTATCTAGCGGAGTCGCCGACATTTTCGCCACGCAGTATCGAACCTGCGCCTTAATGACGACCGGCGCCGTCAAATGCTGGGGATATAATAACTATGGTCAATTAGGTGATGGATCCATTGCGGATAAAAAAGTTCCTACTGCCGTTCTCGACTTTACAAGTAGTGTCAGCTCTATCTCTCACGCAGCCACCAATTCCTGTGGCGTGCAAGTTGCTAGTGACAATTCAACATCAATCAAATGCTTTGGCTACAACGACCTAGGCCAAGTCGGTCAAACTCAGCAGGTCCGTTCACCAGCCACAGTAACGGACTACCCATAATTTAAGCGGGAATCTCGAAGGGATTTACTCAGGGACCTAAATTCTTTTCCAATGTGAACATCAGCCTGGTTACCGTAATCTTATCGGAATTGTTCGCCAACCGCGCCCAGTCAACACCCGTTCCGAGTCGAAACGGCAAATCTAGGTCATAATCATACATGCATTTGAGGACGACTCCTGAAAAAGGAATCGCACCTTTCGAAGAATTAAGAAAATACTGCTGCATGGCCATTCCAACACGAAAAATACCACTCGATTTTTCAGCATAATCAACAATAGTGATTCCGTTTTGCTTCCATCGATGAGTTTCTTGTGCAAAATGACCCGCGGCGGCGTACCAAGCTCCCACATCAAACCCCGTGTACATTGTAACAAGTGATTTATTATAACTGTATGCTTGACTGAGACTTCCCGATAATGCCCAGGAAGACGAGACAGGCTTCAGTAGCCCAATTTCTGGTCCCTCACCGGTGAGAGTCGTTTGATCCAAAGTCAGTCGGTAATAAAACATACCCGCTTGAACGTGTAACGGCGACGTTATCTGGTCTTCTTCGAACTGCGGTGGGATATCGGCGGAGGACCGAGTGGACTGAGCCATTGCGCTTATCACCAAACAAGGTAAGAGACTATGCCGCCACATGGACTGCTCCGTCTTCTTCTTGCGCCAAACCGATTTTCTTGAGTTCAGACACGGTCGCTTGATGGATTGCTCCAAACGCATACGAGGTCCGCGACGACTGCGTTTTCTCTAGGAGGGACTCCATCAATCCAAGTTTTTTCGGGTTTATATGTAACTTCAATTGATCTAACGTTTCGGGGGGAGCGATCCATGCAGACGCTAGATCCCTTGCAGAATAATTTTGCAGTAGCTCTGATATGCGCTCTTGTGGCAATCGCAAAACCCAGCCAAGAGACGGAACCTGTTCGATTAGTTCAAGGCTTGGATGAGGCATCGAAAGAATCTCTCTTTCTTCATCCTCAGAGTTGATCTGCATGCGCATCACTTTTTTCAGCGTGCGCGCAGCTGATCGCGCATTTGGCCATTCGAAGCTTTTTGTTGACTGATCTTCCGCCTGTTCATACAAATCTAGGCGTTCTGCGGGACGTAATTTTAATGCCATAAGTCGTAACGGTGAAAGCACGTGCAAGGCGGCAGGATTTAGCTTCACGTAATCTGAAACTGCATCCATATCAAGGTGCCAGATTGGTTGACTTGCAAGAAAGCTCGAATCTTGCTCAAAACCTAGGTTAACTTCGGGAATCTGCGCCAAAAATGCGACGTAATCACCTAATTCAGGCATGCGCTCAATCATTTTGATCTTCCGGCTCACAGGTATCCGATGCGAGAGATAAGATCCGTACTGATCTTGATGTGTCCAATAGCAATCAGTAAAAAGTGCGAACAAACCATCGTCTGTCATCTCGGCAAAATAGGTCGAAGAAGACAGCATTGGAACAGTCTGTGCCGAAGCAACCCCCTGCGCAGTCATAGCCTGCAAACCTTGGGATCTCGATTGGCCTTCTTGCGACGACTCAATTGTCGCGCTCAAAGAACGGAATCCTTCGCGTAGCTCCTTTAACATCCGCCGTTGCACCGAAATATGAAGCCCAAGCCACAATAAAGGTAAGAAAATTGTTATCAAAGAAACAAAACCCAGTGTGATGAAGACATAACGTCGGATATCTAACTGCTTATAATTTTGAATCACCGCATCTAAAAGAGAACTCGGAACCATATTACCTTGATTCTTAGATGTCGCGTTAACCGCTGCTTGCTGGGCAGCCAGCAGCTCATCACTAATTTTCTCGATTTTAATATTAATTTTTGCCGCATAATTGCCAGCGATCCCCTTTATGAGTTTTGTCATGGAGGCATCTAACTCTCCACTTTGTGTCATAACGACAATATTTAGTTGTTCTGCAAGATCGTCACGGTATCGTTTCGCTGATTTTTCTCCAGACGCGACAAATGGAGTACCAGGAAGTTTAATTGACTTATTGCCGTGAATTTCCTGAATCGATACTTGCGCCATAGGATCAACATCACGAACCAAATCGCGAAATAGCTTGACTAATTTTACTGTAGACACAGAGGTTGACACTTCTTGAGCAAGCGCCAAAAATGAAAATGAAAATGTTGTTACTATTGCAAAGATTCTAATACAGACACTTAATCGCTTCATGGTGCTACTCCTGAATTGGCGCCATCGACCCTGAGCCCCAGCTGTTTTGCAAATGCCAATCCTGTAGAATCATTAGGAAACTGACGCAAAGCTTGTTGGACAAGCTCTTTTGATCGGTCCATATCCCCTTTCAAAAAAAAGCAACTCGCCTCGAGAAACTGCAAATAAGTAAACCGCGGCTGTCGTGCACGGAGAACCAAGATGTGGTTCAATGCCTCGTCGGGACGCTTTTCCGCAATCAATTGTTGAATTTCGACAATCGCCTGAGTTGCTTGATTTAACTCTTGCCCCAGATCCTTGCTCAAATTTGAAATCTGATTCTTTTGTTGCGACATGCCTTTTGGAATTTTTACGTGAACTGAGCCTTCCTTCTCTGGAACCGGCACAAGTGCAACTACATCCAAATTTGTATTCGAAATGAAGACTGGCTTTATTGGCACCTCAACCTTATCGCCGCGTTTAATGTCCTTTTTCCCTTCGTTACCGAAATCTAGAGTGACATCCTGATCAAAATCCATCATGTACGTATCTTTCCGTGTCACACAACCAGCAATAACCGTTAGTGTGATCAGACTAGAGAAAAATTTAAATAGAATAGCCAAGCGTAAATCTCCTTGTGTAATGACTTATTCGGTTATTTAAGAAAACTCTTTAATTCTGGTTCTGCGACCGAATAAGTCATTTAACTCGTCAAATTTATATGACTAATCTCACCTTCTTTGCGAAAAGAGCAAAAAATACATGCATGATTGTTAGTTCATTTGGAGCTTAAGGTTTCAGTGAACCACCCGATTGTAAAACTAATAAATATAAGGAGGCTAGGTATGCGAACGTTACCAATCGGATTCTTTCTGACGGCGGTAATAGTATATCTGTCTATGCAAAGCGGTTCATGGTCCATGTATTTTAATCAACATGCAATCACAGTAGTCCTTGGTGGTACGATCACAATCCTAATAATGTCGTCTCCATGGTCCGCATTGAAAAATCTCGGCCGTGCCATCTTTGAAGTATTCGGAAAGCCGCAAAATATCCAAGATTATCGCACTGAGTTCCAATCGCTTATGAAAAATCGAAGCCTCTCGGCACCCTCCAAAAATGAATTAATTCATTATGCGCAGGAGCTATGGGAGCAAGGCGTGGACCCAGAACTTTTTATCGTTCTAGTTTCCCAGCGCCGCGAAGAACTCGAACGTGGCTATATTGATGCCGTTCAAGCTCTCAGAAATTTAGCAAAATACCCACCTGCATTGGGAATGTTAGGCACCGTGATGGGACTTGTCTCGCTTTTTTCTGTCCTAGGAAATGACAATAAAAACACACTTGGCCCATCCCTCGGTCTTGCAATGACTGCAACGTTCTTTGGACTCGTTGTTGCGAACTGCATTGTCAGTCCACTTGCCGATCACTTACATGTAAAACACATGCAAAACGAAAAAATGTATACCGGCATTTATCAGGTTCTCATTTTGATCAATCGGGGAGAAGCGTCGACGCTTGTCGATGACGAGGTACGCGGTCGTGCAGCCAGCTAAAACAGCAAAGACTGTCGAACCACTGCGTCACGTACGAATAGAACAACGTGCGAAAACACAGATCTCGTCTGAAGAAAGTCAGAACTGGGCGGTATCGTATTCTGATATGTTGATGGTACTCATGAGCTTTTTCATCCTTTTTTTCTCATTTAATGAAGAGAATCCGGATAAAAATCTAATTGAGCAAATTTCCGTGCAAATGGGTCATCTAACAACAAACCAAAAATCCACTGTGGACGCATCTCATAGCTCGTCCGAACCTATAGCACCTTCTAACTATAAAAAAAATACCGCTTCCGGTCCTGTGACCGCAAATCCTATAAACAATATTGCTCAAGCTTTGAAAGGGAGTTCTGTTGAAATGGTGCAAGATCCTAGTCAGACCTCACTTATCATTCATTTAAGAGATCAAATTTACGGCAAGCGTCAGTTTGTCATGGAACGAGAAGTGCAGCAGGAGTTAAAAAAAGTTCTAGAGGTTCTCGCTCCTTACAAAGATCAATTACAACTCACCTTTATAGGTCACTCCGACCAATTGACTATTCAAAACGGCGGTTTTTATTTAGCGTCTAATTTAGATTTGAGCTCATTGCGAGCATCCCGGGCGTTGTCGTACGCAATCACACAAGGGTATAATCCTGCCAATCTCTCAATCCAAGCCGCCTCAGATCAAGGAAGAAACACCAGAAGTCTTTCAATCAAAGTAGTTCGATAAATTCGAACCGCTACCGCATTTAACGCAACAATGACTCGATAATCCGCGTCATCGAGACTAAGCCGGTGGTAATAGTTTCTTTAGAGTCAGGAAAATAGGTCGACGAATGTAAGGTCGGTTCTCCGCCAGTTATTCCGCGCAATTTCTCAAGTCTATCGCTTCGAATTGAACCTAAGAACAACATCACCACTGGAACTTTCCCCTCAACGAAATAGCGGCTAAAGTCCTCACCTACCATCACCCGGTCTTGAGGCTCAACATTTTCAGCGCCAATGGCAGATTTTAGCGGCGGCAAAATTTTTTCTACAAGCGTCGGATCATTGTAAAGCGCGGGCACTGAATTACTTTCGACGACCACTTTGGGTTCCGTCGCACCGACGCTTAAAGCCGCCGCTTGTGCCTTCCTCCGAATAAGTTCAATCGCGCGTGCGCGTACTTTCGGTGAAAAAGTACGAAGCGTCATCTGTAACTCGGCTTTATCCGCAATGACGTTCCTTTTTGTTCCGGCTTGCAAAGATCCTACGGTCAATACTACAGGTTCGTTCGCATCGATTTCGCGACTTGGAATACTTTGGAGATCGACGATATAGCGTGCAGCCATGACCACTGGATCAATGGCGAGATGTGGCATCGCCCCATGCCCACCGCGCCCGATCAAGGTTACATCGACACTATCAACGGCAGCTAAGGCATAGCCGGCGCGGTAACTCACTTTACCAGCAGCATGAGACGGATCAACATGAACCGCTAAAGCCAGATCTGGTTTTGGGAAACGCTTAAACAGGTTGTCTGCAAGCATTGCTGAAGCCCCTCTTCCTATTTCTTCTGCAGGCTGGGCAATAAATACCAACGTACCGTTCCAGGTGGATTGATTTGCTGCGAAATAGCGAATAAGGCCCAGCCACAGCGTCATATGTATGTCGTGGCCGCAGGCATGCATGACACCTTTATTCTTTGATGCATAAGGTAATTTAGTAGCCTCTTCCAGAGGAAGCGCGTCAAGATCGGTGCGATACATAATCACTGGCCCAGGGCCATTGCGTAACACAACAACAATTCCGTTACCACCGACGCCGGAGGTAACTTCAACGTTGAGTTTTTTAAGTTCAGTTAAGAGGCGAGCCGCAGTCTTTTCTTCGTGCATTGATAGTTCCGGCATTTGATGCAAGTCACGGTAAATCTGTACGAGCTCCGGAACCATAGGTTGTATGTTCGAAGGCAAGGATTCAGCAACGGCCCATGATGAAAAAAAACAACAAATGACACTAATAATTTTGCAGTGCGACATACTAAAAAATTCCTTCGCTTATTGGTGGGGGCAACGCTTACATAAGTGGCCTCATCATTTCCGAGACAGCTATATTACTATGGTGTCGCCTTTTATCAATCGAACTCCTATACGATTTTGTTCTGATGGATTCGAAGAAACCCCTAAAGCCGATTACTTTAGCATTAATATTAATCGCTGTTCGTAGAGAAATCTAAAGTTAAAGCAGATTACTATTCAGTTTTTTTGAGAGTTTATCTGTAATAAAATTCGCCAGGATAGCGATTTGTGGCGACAATTTCTTACTTGCCTGCGTAACTACGCTTACGGGTTTTGACAATGCGCGCGACCCCTTGCAAACCTGCAGTAACTTACCTTGCTTTATATGATCTCGAACTAAAAAATTGGGAAGCGCACTTATCCCCATACCGGCTAAAGTCATTTCTAGAATCGCGAGTGTGCTGCCAGACGAGAGATGCGGATTAATTTTAATTTGCTTCGTTTCACTTGCTTGTGAAATTCTTAGACTGTGGCCGTGCAGGATCGACTGGTACGCCAAAAAATTTGCCAGTCGCAAATTATCGATCGTCCAAATTTCTGATGACCGCTCTATAAATTGAGGGCTAGCAACAAAAATAAATTCAACTGTTCCGACCTTCCGAGCGTAAAACGAGGTTTGGTCTATCTTGCCAGCACGAATTGAAATATCAATCGACTCCGAGACCAGATTAATAACGCTATCATCGCACAGCAGCTCTATTTGCAACTTAGGATAACGTTCGGAGAATTCACTAATGATCGGACTCAGAAGAACGACACCCATATCATGTACGGCCGCTAGACGTACTTTGCCTTCGATTTTTCTAGACGTATCTTTGGTCGCTTGCCAGCAATCTATAAGCGCAGACACATGACCTCGACACCCAGCGAATAACTCCCGGCCCTGCGAGGTTAATTCTATCTGCCTTGTCGTGCGATATAGTAGTTTTACACCCAGGCTATGTTCTAGATCTGAAATAATTCTACTTACAGTTGACTTCTGCATTCCTAAAAAATTAGCCGCAGCTGTATAACTTTTCTTCTCAGCGACAGAAGCAAAAATGCGAAGGGCATTTAAATTTAAATCAGAAGATTGTTGCATATACGGAACATTGTTATCTAATATGAGAAATTTACGCAACAGATCATTTGCCATATCTTGAATAGACACACTTAAGGAGGTTTTGATGAACATAAGGAACACTGCACTGCAAATGCTATTTGTTGTAATGATGCTAGGAGAGTTTTCAGGTGAGACATTATTTGCCCAAAAAGCGGACGATGTTTCATCATCTAGCACCTGTGATGAAGTTAATATTTTGGATGGGCGTGTTTTCATTTTTGAATACGAAAACGGGTACAGTTTTCAATTGTCCTATTCGAAATTTAATTTGAACTGGAGGGCGTTAAAAGGACCTGAAGAGGGCAGGAGCGAACAAGATAGCTATCGTTGGTCCGAGGTCGCTCCTAATACTTATATGGTGTCATGGACTGAACGGGAGGGAACTTTTGTAAATACGGTGGTCAATTTAGAAACATTGAAAGTACATAGCAGTGGAATGTCTGAAGGTAAGACTTGGTTTTGGCGAGGCAAAGTGACGGTAATAAAATAGAATGAATGGATATTAAATTCAAAAATTAAAAAGTTGGAGTAGGAATGACCATTGCTGATCACCCCCTCCTCAGATCCGGACGGG
>CAZUYQ010000094.1:3924-20847 GCA_964624705.1 uncultured Polynucleobacter sp. | reverse complement strand
CAAGGTCAGATATCAGCTCGTACTTCCAACCCTTGGCCGCACAGTACATTTCAAGTGTGTCAAGCAGTTATTAGCCCCGTCCGAGTATGGCATCCTATCTAAATGCGATTCGTAAATTGAAATAGGTGCCAAGCACCAGCGAGACTAAACAAGCAATAGCTTCTGACCATGCCTCACAAAATCCGGCGACGTAATGAGATTCAAAGATTTAAACTCTTTAGCCATCAGCGCCTTTATGGGCTCGTCTCTGAGATATCTATTTATACCAATAAGAACTTTTAAATTACTTTGCTTATCGAGGCTATCACGATAGCGGCTAAAGAAAGCTTCCGTCATACAAAATAAATCTACGATTTCGTCGACGCTAAATGATCTGATGATTTCACTTATGTCTTTCGGTTTGAGTTCACATGGAATATCAATTTTTCTTCCACTTCGACATGTGCCTATTCTTGATAGGATAACGGTTTCATAATTTGACATTTTACAAAATCCTCTATTTTAAGATGGAAGAATTAAGCAATTACTTCGTTTTATGTCTACTGTCATTTTTAGCGACATTCATGGACAGTAAATTTGAGTCCGATTCATTTACATGAAGAAAATCTATCGCATTAGTCAGCTCTTTCAAGCCACTGGTCGCATGATCACCGGCTTCGATATGTATAAGTATGGACTAACCTATAATGGTGGAGCTGGAACCTTCCTCGCTAAAAGAATAGAGGAGGTGGATTTAATGCTGGCGGCCGTCGAACGCCACCCAGAGCTTCATATAGTCACGACACTTTGTGACGGTCGGACATTAAATCGTTACGAATCGAAAGATGCTGATTACTACCACTTACACCTGGGTAACGCCGATCCCGAGATCGAATTTACCGATGAATGGTCAGCATCTGATTACACCCAAGAACAATGGGCACGCCATCAACAGATGTGCGAAGACTTCCTGAAGAATCCTTGGACCATTGAAGATATTGCTGCAGTAAACTGGATTCTAAAAAACGGATAAATTCTGATACCAACTCGGTTCACTTTTGCGACCGAAATCTTCTATTTGATACCGAGCAACGCTTCACGACCACTTGTAACCCATTGTTTTTACATAATTTTAGAATATATTTTAGGCAAATCACCTATGGCACATCTACTGCAATAGAGATGATGTGCTCAACGAAGAACGAAACTTAAAACTACTTCTAACAAACACGCGACAGGGACCTCCCCATACTGCCCTCCACCTATCCTCAGCTTACCCATCACAATCTCCTCCAGCATCCCCTCAAGGTCCCATCCTTCGTTTTCCAAAACGAAGGAACCGCCGCTGTTTCAAGCGACGAAAGTATTTATTCAACCACAAGATCCATAAATAACTTCTCCCTCAAAGTCGGAGTTCGATTTGCAAAATACGCAATGTCGAGACCCACTGTTAAATCTTTCTTCTTAGGAAAAACTTTTACTAAACTTTCGTTTTTCAAAAGGTTCTCACATAGATAGTCAGGAAGAACCGCAATCCCCCAACCTTTTTCGATCATTTTCAGCGCTTCAAGATGATTAGGCACAATCATCGACGGTCCTCGCGACTTTAGTATTCCGAGATGCTGCGGAAAGTTCTTATTGATCCACGGCGCTATACATAGAAAGTCTTCAGTAAAATCGATAAGATTTTCGTTTTCCAAGATCTGTTCAATATTTTTAGACTTCATCTTTCGGTAGTGACTAGCGGATGTCACAAGCGAATGTGATGCCTGCATAATCTCGCGACGCTTAAACAAGTCTTTTTCCTTAAATATAATTAATATTCCTAAGTCTATTTTACCCTGGATCAGTTGCTGCTCGATTTCTATATTGGTGCCGAAGCTTATTTTAAATTCGACCTTGGGATAATCATGACTGAATTTGACTAGCGCTTCAGAAATGGAAAACGGAGTTGAGTAATCAAGTAGAACACCAATTCTCAATAGGCCATCCACCATCTCAAGGTTATCCTTGATGCTATGGATCGTAGACCGAATATGATCGAAGTCTTTGGTCAGCACCTCCGCCAATATCTTGCCCTCTGGCGATAGAAAAATGCGGGCCCGCTTTCTAATGAACAGGCGAAAGCCTAATTCTTCTTCGAGTAATAGGATCTGTTGCGACACAGCTGACTGCGTTCGAAAGAGTTTTTTTGCGGCCTTTGAGATCGATTGCAACTCGCTAACTATTTGAAATACAAGAAGTTTATTAAGGTCCATTAGCTGTCCTGGCGATTATTTATAAATTACTAATTTTTA
Organism: uncultured Polynucleobacter sp.; assembly: GCA_964624705.1. Lineage (GTDB taxonomy): Bacteria > Bdellovibrionota_B > Oligoflexia > Oligoflexales > RGVZ01 > CAMDKS01. Next base: position 18,571 of record CAZUYQ010000094.1, on the reverse strand, counting down.
TTATATCTCATCTTCAGCCAATATGCGCAAACGAGTGACCCAGCTCTCTGCCAAATGGTTGGTACAGAGCCAGAATTTAATTTTTAATAAGTGAAAAGAGTAGAACATGAACTTAAGAGCAAACATCGTAGTGGGATCAATGCTAGTTTTATCTGCAGGTGCGGCGACAATGACCTCTGCATCAACCAAAAAAAGTTATTTTTGTAACAGCAAAACGACAGGCAATCTTTTTCAATTAACGCCTGATTTTGGTGAAATCACCAAGTTTGACCGCAGAGGCCACGTGCTCCGCCACCTAGACGGGCTGCGCACCGAGATAGATTTTTTCGAAACATTTCCGGCGACAACATTGATCCGATTTCTAAATGAGGACGATCTTGCAGTGGCAACGATCGCTACGTCGGGATCAAGCATCTTATTAAAAGACTTCATTTACGATACAGATAAGCAAATGAAGTGCGTTAGACGCTAATCACTCTATTCGGCGCGCATTATGAAGTTATGCGTCAGTCCGATTTGACGAAGATTGCCGAGTGTTATGTCGCGATCTTGGGAACCTATAAAGCAATCCTGTTTCTGATAAACCTTGACTGAGTCGCCCTGTGCTAGGCCACTGTACCCAAATACCGGCTCAGTCAAAGGTATCGACCAAAGCTGCTTCAAACCCCACTGTTCAAGAGGGGCACGTCCAGCCATCCAGGTAAATTCGGCGTCACCATCAGGTGTGTTGTAAGCTGCGTGTTGAGGATAATCAAGAATGACAAGGCCACCAGGGCGCAATAGCGAGAGCAACGAACGATTGGCCTTTGTCGCGCTTGCAGCAGCCTTACTAAAGAAACCCAAGCCGTCTGCAGATATGTAGGCCCAATCATATCCCTTTGTCATCATACTATTTAGTAATGATGACGGTAGAGGATCTCTACCGATGTGATTATCACCCGAGATGCGCCAAGAGACAAAGACGAGGTGGCGCAATGCACCGTTCCAGTAAAACGCAAAATCTGTCAGCAAAGGTTCATCTGAGTTTTCGACATGTGAACCAGACCACTTCGCAAGTAGGTCCCGATCTGAACCCGGGTTATTACGTTCCACATAAAACGAAATATCCACATCCTTAACGCCAAATTCAAGGTAGATGCGTCCTAAAATTTGCGCGCTCACCGAAACACTCAGGACAGTGCTGGTGCTCATCGCACCACCTTCCATCGCGCTTTGCAACGCAGCTTTGAGATCTGTACGATGGTCTCTAAACGCAGCCAAAATCTCTTCGATTGTTCCGGGCCGCTCCCAACCAAGAAGCGTTAAGCTACTCGCATTTAATTCAAGGATGGGGGTAACTTTGGACCCACCAAAAGGAGCCAGGACATGCAATCGACTCTGTGGCGACAATAAGGTCTGCCGAGCCATTGTCTGCGTCTTCGTGGCAAATTGCGATTTCGCTGCTAACAGCTTTGTCTCAACTGAAGGGATTTGAATCGCATAAGTGTCCGCCATTACAGCAGAAGAGAGAAAAACCACCCAAACCAAACCGGCAGATATACTTTGCTTGATCATTTTTCACTCCAAAGGGAAAAACATCGGAATTATTTCCGCACTCTGCACTTTAGCGATGAAAATATCTACGGATTTTTTGCCGAAGAGTATCGATTCTTAGAACCGAAGGTTCTTAGCAAATCCCAAGGACCAAACCGAGTGTTGACCGCCAATTAAAATCCCCCACCTCCGCCAATTAAAATTCACCAGCTCCCACTAATTGCAGCGAACAGGGTTGAGGATAGTGAAACGATTCTAAGAAATGTGGATACTAAAATCGAAGGGACGCGGTTCATGGAAGACTCCTATTAAATTATGTATATGAACACCTTTCTTGTGTGAAAACATAATTAACAGGAATTGATCCATTTGGTTGTTCTTAGCTCAACTCACCTTCCACTGATCACGCGGAAGCTCGTCGTTCTTATCATCCTCATCCTTAACGTCTAAACCGACCGCAAGATCTGAGGGGAAATCCTCCTGGACTTTTTTCTGATTTTTCTCTGTCGCTTTAGCGACTTTTTTTGGTTTAAACGAAACAACGTTGGCAGCTTTACCCTCTTGGAACTGATCCATGTTCGTCAACACATTATCGTCTTCGAGGGCGTTGGTCTTTGGGTCTAACTCCAACGCCTCACCAGGATCCATTTCACCATAGTTGCGATATAATTTTGCCGCAACACGATTACGCCAGTAGACAAAGCCAATGGCGAACACGGCGAAGATACCGACATACAATACGGTATTCTGGACATCTTTTAGCGGTTTTGGATTTGGTGAATTCAATTCAATGGAAATCATCGACTCCCATGCTTCCGCAAGAAACTCACTGCTGCCTGATGGATTTTCAAAATGTTCTGCGAGATCGGTAAAGGTCACCAAATAGTGATGCGTCTGACTCGACACTAGAATATGCGCCTGCATCATAGCGCGGCCATGATCCTTAAAATCTGTATAAAACAAAATGCCTTCACGACCGTCAGCCATTTGTACTGGTTGATGATTTCTCAATTGATAGTCAACAATATCTGGCGATGACGAGGGGAAATTTCGTACTAAGTAACTAGAAAATTCTTCGGCTGTCACTTCATTCATAATCTTCGGACCAGTAAACTTCACCACAGCGATATTGCGGGGATACTCGCTTTCCGACTTCGTCACGGCCTGTAGGAACAAACTTGTTCGTGGTAAATCTCGACGCACAGTCCACTCCGACGGCGGAACGACCGAGAACCCTTTATCATCTAATGCAATCCTGCCCTGAACGGAATGCTGCAACGTTTCTGCTAAGGCAGTCGAACCAGTAGCTGCCGCGACGCTCTCCTCTGCATAGGAAGAAGTCGCAATGCTAAATGACAATGACAAAGCTATCACAGCAAATTTATATTTTTTTTCAATTCTCATAGCTCCCCCCCCCCGAACTTTGAATCAACTTCAACCCGGCTTTTGCTTGTTAAGATTCATTTTCTCACCACGACGATCACGAGCATGATCGATACCATCACTGCGACGTTTTACAGCCGAGATCATAATATCCATCGCACTATCGTCGAGACTATACACGCCAAATCGAGCGTGATGACCACGCGGCAAGGTTTCTCGCTTCCCACGAAGATCGATATCTGATTTTACATCTTGTGAATCGACTGGAATCGGATGCTCTGGGCGATCGATAAGTTCCAACGCCGAGTGCCAGCGATGCACTGGATGCCAATACGGTCGACTAGTGACCCGGTACATACTCAGTAGACGCCATTCGTTACGATGTGAGTTCTTCTTGGTAGCAACATGAGCCCCACGTGAAACAAACAGAACAACGTCGCCTGGGGCCGCTTCAGCACCGAGCGGACGGTGGAGAGTGCTTGCTTGGGTATCGCTCGCCTCGGCAAGCTCGGCTGCTCTGCGAGGTGATAGCATCACGAGCCAATGACGAGGTTCGCGAAATTGATTCTGCGAATAGTCAGCGGCAACAGTTCCTCCGACGCGGTCTTCCATGTCACGGATCAAATCAAGCGTATGATCTACGGCAAGACCGTGGCGACGGCGGAGTTTTGCTGCGAACGTAAGGACTTCAATTGCTTTATGGGCAGCAGCATCATCTTCGTCACGTTTGGCTTTTGCAGCAAGACAATCGCCCGTGAGACTGAGAATATCAACATCGTTTGTTTTTCTCGATGCATCTAAGGAATCTAAGGTTGCAAGTGCTCGGTCTAAATCATTGCCACGATAAGCAGCATAAGCTTCATAAAAGCCAAAATCGAAATGATCAGGATACTGAGTTTTAAGTTTTGCAGCATGATTCATCGCGGCAGGCCATTGGCCATGCTCAATCGATAAATGATAGTTGAAAAGCTCCTGAGCAGGCGATCCCGGGAATACTCGGTTTACATGACGCAAGCACTCATTCAATGCATCGCGTTGGGCTTCACCGGCTAGGTCTTGCAGCAAGGTGTTCCAAACAAAATAATCATCGATATTGCCTGCAGCGCTGGCAATCGGTAACTCTGATTCTGTCATGTCGCGTCGCGCACAAAATTGTTCAAACTCAAGACAGTACTGATTGTGAACGCGACCTTGGATCGCACGGCTTAGTAAACGGATAGCAGGGGCCTGATCAAGCTCCACATGAATGATGCCACGCAAAGCCATCCATGTTTGTTTTAGCTCGGGCTCTTCTTGACCGCGATTAAGTAAATGTGTTGAAAGCTCTGCCAATGATTCATTGTCGCCAAGCTGAGCCAGTGCTTCAATCCAAGCTCGGTAAAGCTTTGGATTTGTAGCATGTTCAGGCTCCTCCACAATCGCCGTTGCCGCTGCTTCGGCGGCTGTACTATAACGCCCATTCCATAGGTGATTTAAAATCACCATATAAGTTGAGGAAAGGCCGTTTTCAGTGACGTCGACGTTACGATTTTGGTGTTCTAAAAGGCGCTGCACTTGATCGGTCATTGCGTGATCTCCCTGAGACTGTCAAAAAAGTTGACAGTGCCCAGATCGGAGACCGGGCAGGAAACTTTACTTTGGGGAGCGGAATGATTGAGGGTGAAAAAAATTCCCACTGCAAGCATTCAAGCTTTAGTGGGAAAAAGGGCTCCATTTAACAAAAGACCCAAAACTGAAAACTCATGCTTAACCGAAAGCTGCAATCGCACCGGTGTGGGGTGAATCGGTATTTCCGTGGTTGATTGTCTCCAAAATATCTTCAGATCGATCAATTAAAACTTCACGAAGATTCACATAGCAGTCGGTGCAAATGGGCTGATCCACGGTTTGGGAAGATATTTCTCCCCACGAGACTAATGCTGCCCAAGCCTGATCACTAAATTCACGCTTTGCTGATTTTTGCTCACCATTGCATGCCGAACAAACCTGCGCAAAATGAACACTAAACCCACCAATTGAACCCTTAGCTTTGCATGTAGTCTTCAAGGTTGAATCCTCCCTCATTCTTTGAGATTCCCGATCCGTGGAAATCTATGTTGTTCGTCACTCCGATGATTTAAAAAACAAATCACCCAAATCTCGCAGCATCACAACAAAGAATGACAGAACTCACAACCTGTCGGATAATTTGCTTTCGAGGCAAATGTCTCCAGTAGCCGTTCTTCTTTCTTGATCGAATTTGATTCTATGGGAATCAAATTATAACAAGCCATAAAAATGTCGCGTGATGCTCGTTGAAAGTTTTTCCATATTTACAACATTCTGTCAATAACTTTTTGGCCGACCAGTCAGTTGGCTTTTGAAAGATCTCTTGGGGCGTATGGTGCGCCTTCAAAATAATAGCGAAGAATTTCTTGTTTTATTTTGTAGTCACGCAAATGTTCTGTTCTAAACTTAAGCAGGGGTTTCCAAATTTCGTTGGCTTGTCTTGAGTGACCATTCCGATATTGCACCAGACCTGCAAGATACAATAATTCATAATCATCGGACTGCTGTTGAAGTTGTTCGATAAACGCCGCTGCTTGCCGTGCTTGACCTTGCCTTAAGAGAGCATGTGCCATGACAAGCATGACCTTATGCTCTTCCACGGATCCTCTTTCGCCAACATCAAGAGCCAAGCGGCAATATTCGACGGCTTTTGGTAGATTTGCATTCCGCCAAGTATATGAGTCCGCAAGATCAACGTAAACAAGTCCACGCACGCGATTATCAAGACCAGGCATCTGAAGCGTATGTTCAAACCACATACTCGCAACTTCTAGTTGCCAAAGTTCTTTATAAAGTAAACCTAGCCCCCAATACACAGCAGGAATATCGAAGTTAGTATTGAGCAGACGCATTAGATCTCTCGCGCCCTTTGCCGCATCATGAGTACATGCAGATGACACTACCGCACGAAGGGCTGATTCGTTGCCACGCATGTAGAGAAATTGTAGTTTACGCCTTGCATATGCCAATGCATACGCATGGTCGTCTGAAATACGCTTAGATTCGGCTGCAAAGTCCTGCCAGTTCACTTTTGTCTCTTCGCCTGCAGCAAGGTGGCCCATCCATTGTTCAACTGCACTCTTGACCGCATCTGAGCCGTATTTTATCCCAGTTAAATTGGCAATCTCTTGAATCAGAAAGGTGATATTCCACGGATCTCGGTCGAGAAGCGGACGCAACATCTCGCTACACATATTCCAATCTTGCTTGCGATCATAGTACGAGCATTTGAGCCACTGCACTTCTGCTTCGCTATCGCTTAATTGACCACTACTTAATTGAATGAGGTCAAGGATCGCCATCGCGTTGCCGGCTTGACCTTGTTGCATCAGAAAATTCGCATAGCGCAAACGACTTGCCTGTCCTAGCGGATCAAGTTCATACATACGAGTAAAGTGTTGCCCAGCTTTTTGCGCATGCCCCATCTTCATAAATAATTCTGCTAAATGAAAATGCACATCCCAGTCATTTGGAAATTTCTGCATCAACGCATTGAGCAAACCTAAGAGCTCAACCCGATCACCTTGATCGACTAAGTGTCTTAGGCGTTCACGCGCTATCAGATACTCTTCCACACCGACACCCGCTCGCTTTAAACGGGATACTAACAAGCAGAATCGAATTTCTGGATTATCAGAATGCTGCTGATAAGCATGTTCAAACAATTCTTCTGCGGCAGCGAATTCACCTGCTCCCAGAAAATGACTCCCAACTTTTTGAACAACGCTAGCATTACCACCGGCGACTTTTAAAACTTGTTTATAAGCCTGAAATGCAATCTCTTGTTCGCCAAATTCGCTCAGGACACGCGCTACAAAGTATAAGACGTTTTCATCGGTGGCATCATTTTCAATTAAATCGCGTGCCATGGATCGAGCTCGCTCACGACGTTCTGCAGCTTCACCATTCGCACCACGGGCAGTTGATAATTTTGAAGTTGCTAGATTCTCGTATACTTGTATCTCGCCGGGCGCAAAGCCTTTATTATCAACCCACCAGTTTGTTAAAGCTTGAATAGCACGTTCGGCATCATCATAACGACCATCCTTGAAAAACTCCTGAGAAAGGCGGCGATGCGTTTCAAAATTTCCATATACGTTAAAAGGCGCCATTAATTCAAACTGATGAAAATACTGATCACCTTTTTTTTCATCGCCCATGCTATAGAAGACTTGACTTAAGCCAAATAGGCTCGGATACCAATCAGGCTCAATAGCAATCGACTGATCATAAAATGTCTTCGCGCGGTCCATATTTCCAACCTGCTCAGCAGCATAACCCATAGAGAAATAAAGCGGAGCACTGGGGCCAAATTCCTGGAGTAAAGCTTGAAGCTCAGCCACAACCTCACGTTCACCTGGGCTCATAAATAATTGAATGAGAGCTAAGCACAGGCGAGGGAATTGGCCTGATTCACGGCGATTTTCGGCTAAATACTGATCTCGTAATTGGGGCAAGCGACCAAGTAAGCTACCCAATTCGATCCGACGCAAGTGAACCAAAGGTTCCTGCGCACAATGGGGAATCAATAGACTTTCAGCGAGAACCCGTTCCGCTTCTTCATATCGACGCACGAAGATAAGCTTATTGGCAGTCTCGAGTTTTTCACGACAGAGTTGATCCATTACGACTTCCCTATGCGCCCAGTTGGATCCTCATGACAAATTGAGTCACGGAACCACTGCCCTCGCTATCGACACAAGGGCATAAAATATTGAGCGCTAAACAGTCCCTACATGAAACCCAGTAACGCGAACCATGGGATTCAAAAGAAAATTACTGCAAATTTTATGATTTATATAAAAAATCTTTCGGAAGTTTGTTAGATTATAAGAGTTCAGAAAACATCCAAACTCTTAGGGAGCTCGCTCATGAAACTCTTAACCTCAGTGCTTCTATTTCTTACCGCAGGTGTTGTCCAAGCGGCCTCTATCCCAGCAGATCTTGAATTTCCCATTAAAAATGCAGCCCCAGATGCGATCTATCGCATGACTGATCATCCGAATGCTGTTTTTGTTTTTGAAGTTTACAGACTGAGCTGCGGCGATTGCAATGCCAATGCCTCGGCGGTGGCAAAACTTGCAAGCGACTATGCTGCAAATCCTCGGGTCCAGGTTTTAGATACAGGAACCGATAGCAGCGACGCCAGCTACAAAGAATGGATTCGTCGATGGAAACCTGTGCATACTGTCATCGCTGATCCTGCAAAGCGCGTGTTTAACGCTCTTAAAACCGAATCCGCTGTTCCTCAGGTATTTGTAGTAACCTGTGATGGCAATATGGTTGGCAGCCATCTCGATGTTTGGGGCACGACGGGCGCCGCACATGTTAGAGAACTTGTAGAACAGGGTTTAAAAGTTACTTGTGAATAAATCTCATCCAGAGTGCCTGAAAGGCCGAAGGAACTGCATTCTCACTCTCCTATCAGCAGGGAATAATTTGCCCACCATTATTTATTCTCTGCTCTCGCGCTCCTGATTAAGACTCACTTTAATTTTTATAAAGTCACCGTATTTGAGTGATCTCAGATATTACCGATAAAATAAATGATGAAGAGAGATCGAACACACAACCAGGAGATGACTATGAAACTGTTTATCGCAACAATGATGTTGGCGGCTGCGAGCATTGCTCAAGCTGCCTCAATCCCCGCAAATCTTGAATTTCCCATTAAAAATGCCGAGCCAGGTGCCGTTTATCGCATGACAGACCACCCTAATGGCGTCTTTGTTTTTGAAACATATCAGCTGTTTTGCGGTGTATGTAATGACAACGCCCCAAACGTCGACAGCTTTGCGAAAGAATTTGCAGAAAATCCACGAGTCCAAATTTTAGATACCGGCCTTGATACCGAGGCCGGCAATAGTTACAAAGAATGGATTCGCCGGCACGCGCCAAATCACCCGGTTATTGCCGATCCAAAAGGCGTCAAAGTCTTTAATCCACTAAAGTCCGCCGACCGTATTCCACAAGTCTTTGTCGTCAATTGCAAAGGCGAAATGATTGGAAGCCATATTGGTATATGGGATAGCCCAACAAAACAGAAATTACGTGGCTATATCTCTAAGGCTCTCGAAGCTACTTGCGAATAAAGCTAGGCATTTATTTCACCCCTATTTTTAAGGCCGCCGCCAGGTGACGATTCAGATCGAGTTTAATTTTGATGAAGTCACTCATAGTTTAGAGATCGAAAATTGTACCGATACATCTGATGAAAGTTAAAACGAGTCAAGAAATACACACAAGGAGTTCATTATGAAATTTTTTATTGCGTCCCTAATGTTAGCAACTGCAAGTATCGCACAAGCTGCATCGGTTCCTACAAATCTAGAATTTGCCGTAAAAAACGGTCAAGCAGGCGATGTCTATCGCATGACTGATCACCCAAACAGCGTTTTCGTCTTTGAAGTATTTTCGCTAAGCTGCGTGTACTGTAACAACAATGCACCAGCAGTTGATCGCCTTGCCAAAGAATTCGCGGACAATGCACGTGTTCAGGTTCTTGATGTTGGACTCGATACTTCCGACAACAACTACCGTGAGTGGAACCGTCGTCATGCTCCAAACCATCCAGTAGTGGCGGATTCGGCTCGTAAAGTATACGGCCCTCTTCGCACGGAAGAAGGAATTCCCCAAGCATTCGTCGTCAATTGCAAAGGCCAGAGCGTGGGCAATCTCGTTGGTTCATGGGATGCCGCATCAGAACGAAAAGTTCGCACACTTATCAAGAAAGCTCTGGAAACGACCTGCGAATAATTCAAAGAATCACTAGTTTTATCATAAATAGCGGCACTAAAACTGCCGCTATTGTTTTTGGATATCCACCTTGATGCCAGGCTCGAATTTATAGACTTGAAATGTTGCCGGGCCCTTGCAACCAGCAAAAACTAAAGCTGACTTCGCAGGGACACTCGGTGTCGCATTGTCAGTGTGGCAAACCTGGTCCAATTGATTGGCTTGAACATCCATTGTCACCTCGGTCGCTGATCCACAAACCAATTTACCAATCACTAACTGGCCAGCAAGCGCATCATAGCATGACGGCATGGTAACGCCGCCAGGTTTTGGCGTGGCAAAATAGTCCAATCGCAGGGATATTTTCTCAACAAATTTCCCGTCATCATCCAGCGTGACGGGCTGCGTTTCGCTGAAAGCACCTTGTTGCTGCTGAGGTTGGACGATCGGTTTAGTTGCTGTCGCACCCTCTTCATTACCCTGCTTATTCGATTCCGTGGGCAAGTCTTTGCCAACTTTAGAAATACGACAGCTCAACGCCAACAACATCATTGATAGTAATAGGATCGAACGTGATAACATTTGTAGAGTTCCATTCACTGAAGCAATTTTCATTAAAAAAACTTCTATAACGCCGGTGATCCAGCAATTTCTCCACCGACAATCAGCAGATGAATATCATTCGTACCTTCATAGGTGAAAACTGTTTCGAGATTACACATATGCCGCATCGCTTGATACTCAATCATAATGCCGTTGGCCCCAAGAATATCCCGACAGACTCTGGCAACTTCTAAAGCCATCTGCACGTTATTCTGCTTTGCCATGGAAACCTGAACATGATGCATTTTCTTTACGTCTTTTAGCTGTCCTAGGCGTAGCGCTAGAAGTTGCGCCTGAGTGATCCGAGTTGCAATGGTTGCAAGTTTCATCTGAATCAATTGCTTACTGGCAAGCGGGCCATTAAACAGCACACGGTCTTTCACGTAACTAACAGCTTCATCAAAGCAGGCTTCCGCAGCACCCAAAACACCCCATGCGATACCGTAACGAGCTTGAGTCAAGCAAGACAGCGGGCACTTCATACCGCCCGTAGATTTTGGTAATATCGCAGTAAGCGGCAATTCCATCTGATCAAAGTAAAGCTCTGATGTGATGGACGCGCGCAGTGATAATTTGCCAGCCATCTTACGAGCTGTGAACCCAGGCGTAGAAGTCGGAACAACAAATCCCCGGATGCCTTCATCTGTCTTTGCCCAGACAATCGCAACTTGTGCGAGATTGCCGTTCGTAATCCACATCTTCGATCCATTCAAAATCCAACGATCACCTTTTTTTACTGCGGTCGTTTTCATTGCCGCAGGATCAGATCCGCCATAGGACTCTGTAAGACCAAAGCAGCCAATGACCTCGCCACTGGCTAGTTTTGGCAACCAATATTCTTTCTGTTCTTCGCTACCAAACTCATGAATAGGAAACATCACGAGTGCGCCTTGCACCGAAGCAAAACTCCGAATTCCGCTATCACATCTCTCAAGTTCTTTCATCACTAAGCCATATGAAACCGCATCCATACCTGGAAGACCATAGCCTTTTAGATATCCGCCCAAGAGGCCGAGTGATCCGAACATCTTGATCTTATCAACGGGGAAGCGTTCTTCTAAATAACAAGATCCAATAGTGGGGGTGAGTTCTCGCTGGACAAAGTCGCGAACAGAACCGCGAATCAGCAATTGTTCTTCGGTGAGAAGATCATCGATGTTATAAAAATCCGGAAATGGTGAGGTACGAAGTGAAACCATAAATCAATTGCTCCTAGTAATAACTATTCGACAGTTTGCTTGCGGCTGTAAAGTTTCAAACTATTTCTAAAAGACGACAGGAACTTTGTTAGATCGTGATAACAAATCCAAACGAACGCAATCGCACACGCGCCTCTTAAACAATTCCAAGAAAAATCAGAGCGCACACTCAAGACGGCTGCCGCGATAAATATGATCGAAAGAATTAAGACTTTCAGCTCACTGCGTCGCGCCCAAACCTTGCGAATCGACCATGACATACTTGATAGACCGTTGCGTAGAGCCTGCTGAGGAAGTTTGACGGGTAAGAATTGCGGTAAGATACTAGGTACAAATAACCGATAGAGATTAAATTGTGGGCCCATCCATTTTGCTAACTTGATATCACCTTCGATCACCATACGGCGATAAAACCAACCAAGAAGTAGCGTCGACACTGCAAATACCCACGCTGCCCGAGCCATCAGTAAAAAGCCAAAGACCATTAAAAAGCGGGAAAGAACCTCTGGGTGTCGCATGAACCGCCAAGGTCCTGATATGTCACCACCTTCTACCCGCCCGGGTCGGACGTGCCCGCTAGACCAGATAAGCAGGAAGATACCAATACCAATAACAATACCGCCATAGAATAAAGACGTACTATTAGCCTCGCCAGTTAAAAAACCGACCATGACGACAAAGAATTCAATCGTAAAGACATTGATCTGCATAGATTTATGGTACCTCATCGTCGCAGACCGTTCCAATGCAAACTGAATGAACGTGCATGGTTCTTGCTCAATTATTGACTCATGTGCTAAACAAAGCGTGAAAAGCAAAAAAACATCCGGGAAAGGTCACCCCATGCTTAAATATTTTATCGCGAGCCTCTTCCTTATCCTAAGCTCCCCTTTAAAGGCGGCACCAGCCGAACTAAAGATGGGACGCTATGTTGGTTTTATTCAGACCGAAGGCAGTTCTACTGTGATTGCCGCCGTCGCTGACCTTTACCTCTTTCAGCCACCGGATCTTAAAAGCTTTCCACGTATGCAGATGACATTAAGAGTGGGCCTAGGCGGACTCAATTCGGCTGAATATGTGACGGAAACTTACTCCGATATCCAGTATGACTTTGATAATGGCAACCTTACTTTCGACGAAGCACACAAAAATATTGTCATTCATGCGCTTGTCGAAAAACGCAATCAGCCAACTATTGTTGGCGATATTTGGGTAAAGTCTTCTGCAGTATCCGGGAATATTGAATTGAAATTTCTCGACGACGAGCCGGAAGATGAACCTGGAGATGAGAAAGCTACCGACGCTCCAGCTCTCAAATATTTTCCGACTATCAGCGGTGCTTATCAAGGAACCTGCGGCTCAAAAGAATCTGTGCTTTACATCGATGCCTCTCGGGTAGAATTCTCTGAAAAACCGACTGAGGACGTAAGTACCCTAACCGATTACACAGTTTACGGCAGATTAGGTTATTTGGACTCTAAGCTTTGTGGCTTAAATCGCCCAGGCACTCCAAGCGCCGAACGCGACTGGTGCTCGATCAGACAATTTACAAAAGTATCGTTTGATGCCTATGCCGGTAAAGTTCTTCTCGAAGGTTCCGACGGTTCCTCTTCGTGCAAATTAAAGGACAAAAAATTAACCTGTACGCTGCGCATTGCTGCTGCAGATGAAGTCTGCATATTAACCAGACAAGATCAGCCCGATATCAGTCCACAAAAATATTATTCTCGAAAATACTATGTCTCGCCAACGCCTACAGAGAAGGCCGAACTCCCGCTGCCAAGCGCTCCAGCAAATGCTGATCTCGTAGCAGCATTGAAAGGCGATTTCTATGGCTATCTTCATCATGAACTCACTGATCGCTATCAGGCTGCTCGCTTGAAAGTTTTATCGTCGACGTCTACCGATAATCCACATAATCCGAATATGGCTTTTATCTCGCCTCATCTAAGCCTCTATTTTGGCAAAACTTTGGACGGTACTGCCATCCTCCAGGATTTTACGAGAAGATCATTTTATATAAGACCTGGCTTTACGTTAGATGCAGAAGACAGTGATCTATTTGTTCAGATTGAAGATTGGAAGATGGGCTATATCCGGGGCGTAGTCATGTCTCGGGCCTTTGGCCGCATTGGCACGATTCAGTTAGTAAAACGCCCCCTAGCCGCTTTACCGAGCGATGCCAAAATGATCCCTGATATTCTAGGAACCTTTGCCGGACCTCAAAAGAGCCCGACCAATACGAAACCATTCTGGCGTATGCAATTAGTCGGCATGTCCCAAAATTCGGATGCAGATGACCACATGGGGACTTATTCCTTTAGGGGTGACTATCAAGTGGTCGATAGCGTCATTCCGAGAAAACCCATCACCAATGGTTCTTATGATTTCTTATCTCTGCACGTTGGCTTGGTTGCGGAATCATCAGGTGAACAACCCATCCTAATTTCGGGCTCAGTCCAGGACGATGCCTTGCAATTATTCTGGCCGAGTGCTCCGGTTTTTGGGACACGTTTACCAAGTACTCATACCGCCGAACCCTATATCCGATTATCGCCTTTCCGCCTGAATGGAGCCGAATAATGTCAAAATTAGATACTCCTGATCGTCGCCGCTTTGTATCCGGATTAGCAGCAGCAGTGGGTATTCCTGCTGTTTTAAGTGCCTGTGGCAAACTCATGGGCCAGGATTCCCATACTATGGCTAACCGCTTACTCGCTACAACATCAAGCACACCAAAAGCTCAGACAGCGTTGGGTTACACTCCTGTTGTCACCCCTGGCATTCCGACACTTCCTTACGAAGTGGATGCTTCGGGAGTGAAGGTTTTTAAGCTTATAGCAGAACCTGTGACCGTGATGTGGCCTGATAAAAGCGATCCACATGGGATGGCGAAACGACCTATCCTAACATGGGGTTTCAATGGTTCGATGCCCGGACCGACTATTGAAATTGTTGAAGGCGATACGGTTCGCATTATTGTTCAGAATAATCTGTCGGAACCAACCACCATTCACTGGCACGGCCTGCATATTCCGATTGAGATGGATGGAGTGCCGATGTTTTCACAGCCACCGATTCCTCCAGGCGGCAACTTCATCTATGAATTCACGGTCGAGCAACACGGAACCTATTTTTATCATTCC
>CAZUYQ010000094.1:0-3914 GCA_964624705.1 uncultured Polynucleobacter sp. | reverse complement strand
CATGTGATGCAAGCGAAACAAATTGGCCTAGGCCTTATGGGCTATTTTATTGTCCACCCCAAAAATCCCGAGCCCTGGATGAAAGTCGATCGCGATTATGCTTATTTTCTACAGATTTGGATGATTCAACCCGGCAATCCCAATCCGGATACGGTCGAAATGAATGACTTCAATTATTTTACGATGAATGGTCGCCCCGGCCCTGATATTGTTCCAATGTACGCAAAATTAGGCGAAAAAGTCCGCATTCGCCTTGCGAACTTAAGTATGATGGCCCATCCGATTCACCTGCATGGTCATACGTTTAAGATCACCGAATTAGGTGCCGGATTTTTACCGGAGCATCAACATATGAAAGCAAATACGGTCAATATCAGTAGCGCGGAATCAAGGTGTGTTGATTGGACGGCTGAGCGAGTTGGCAAGTGGGTTTTTCATTGTCATTTCGCCCATCATAATATGAACGACATGCATCGCACGCCCCTACCGGGTGGCGGGGGACATGCAGGTCATACGATGATGGATATGGAAGGCATGCATACCTGGATTGAAATCGAGAAGTAAATTACTGACTCAAACACTCGGTACCAGCTTCACCCTTGTGACAGAGATAATTGTATTCCATTGCCATGCCATCGTGATTCACATAAATTTTCACTTTAGCATCATCGCCTGATTTCCATGTTTTAAAACCAGTAAAATGCTGGGCGTGTTCGGAATGGTCTTTCTGAAATGCTTTTACTGCAAGAGCATTGGCATTGACCAATTCGTCGATCGAAAAGCCACTCACAGCAAAAGCTGGTACCGGAGCTAGACTTAAAACCATAGTAAGAGTACGTGACACAATATTCATTTTCCAGTCTCCTTATTTTCAAATTATTTCAAAAATCACACCCGCTGAGCATATACCCTCAGATTAAAACTTCCAGCTACAAAGTTTTGTTTACTTTTATAGCTTATTCATCAAACTCTAATAGACCTATAGTTGACATAGCTGATCAAATATAGAACCATATTTACACAATTCCGTTTCAATTCTATTTTGGAGGTTTCATGAACAAGGTTTTTGGATCAATGGTAGCGTCTGTTGTTGCTGGGTTCGTTATGTCTGCTCCTGTTCTTGCTGAGCACGAAAATGGTAAAGCTCATGACGCTGCTGCAGCGAAAATGGCTTGCCAAAACAATACCTGCAAAGGCAAAGCAGCGTGTAAAGGCTTTGGTAGCGATACCTGTGCCGGCAAAAATGCTTGCAAAGGACACGGCACTTTAAAAGCTAAAGACGAAGCTGCTTGTAAGAAAAAAGGCGGAACTTGGGCTGAAGCGAAGTAATTTTAATGACTATGTCACGTGGTCGAACTTCACATTCTTCCACGTGATTATCACCTCATAAAGTTAACTATCTTTGAATCATTTCTTTAAAAACCTCGGCCCTGGATTAGGCTTTAGGCCTTGTCATTATCAGGAAATTCTTTCTTCGCAGCCAAAGGCTATTTCTTGGCTTGAAGTGATTAGCGAAAATTTTATGAACGTCGGTGGACGCCCTCGCGAAATTCTCGAAATGGCTCGCGCCATTTATCCCATCGCTTTACACGGTGTTGGCTTATCCATTGGTTCACCCGAAGCCATACCTCAAAAATATTTACAGGACCTAAAAACGCTGGCCAATCGAATCGATCCTTTTTTAATTTCAGATCATCTATGCTTCACATCTCATGGTCGTCATAATTCCCATGACCTTTTGCCGATTCCTTACACTAAAGAACTATTAGGACGGGTTTCCGATCGGCTTAAACATCTCCAGGATGTATTAGGACGCCGGTTTATGCTGGAAAATCCCTCCGCCTACGTCGCTTATGCAAAAAATGATATGAGTGAACAAGAATTTCTCGCAAGCCTCGTTGAAAATTCAGGCTGCGGTATTTTGCTTGATCTCAATAATCTTTACGTCAATCAAATGAATCTTGGTACCGATCCCATCGATTACCTAAGAACCATTCCTAGCGCGGCTGTGGGGCAAATCCATTTAGCTGGACATTCGATTGAAGAGACCGACCTGGGGACGGTACGTATTGACACACATGATCACGACGTACGCGAAGAAGTTTGGTCACTTTACCAAATCGCGAAACATAAATGGCCGGCAGCTTCGACGATGATCGAGTGGGACGATCATATTCCAGCTTTGTCTGAACTTTTACCGCTTATCGATCGAATTCAAAAGACACCCGCTAGCAATCTATCAGAGCTTCATGATACGCCCATGAAAAATAACGCGATTAATATGGTCGACCAAAAATCTGCAGCATCACCACTGACAACTCTATTCGAAATGACCGTGGATTCAAATGGACTCGAACATGACGATATTCGACTTCAGATTTTAAACGATCAAGTCCCGGTGCCAAAATTGCTCGGCATGCAGGTATATAATAATGCTTATTTTTCTCGACTCAGAGACATCCTACGAGAAGATCTTCCAACTTTAGCCGCGGTTACAACAGAAGAAGGATTTACGGCTATTGCCGCGGATTATCTTTTAAAGAACCCGTCGACTGAACCTTCTGTTAATCAACTGGGCAGAGGTCTACCTCAGCATTTAAAGAACACCCAGATTGAGAACTTTGACTTTGGGGTACCGCTGACAGCACTTAGCGATATTGCTGCTCTCGACGATGCTCGTAGTGCAAGCTTTATTCATGCCGCACAAGAGCATCTGATTTCCATCGCTGCGCTTGCAGAGATCACGCCCGAGCAATGGGAAGTTGTCAGCTTTGAATGCAATCCAACTCTCAAAGTTCTTAAGACCTCCTATGATATCGCACCTCTATGGGCATCGATTCATAAATGCAAAGACGATCATGAAAACGCCGAGGAAAGTGAACTTTCTCCACCCATTGAGAAGAACACGGTGACAAAGGTATGGCGCCAAAATAATACCGTGCATCATGAAGTCATGGCTGATGATGAGACTATGCTTTTAAACCACTTACAAAACCGTAATTCGTTTGCCGACATTGCCAAAAAATTTGCTGCGGAGACAAAAGTTCCAGTAGAAGAAGCAACACAAGTTGCGATTACTCATCTTGCAAAATGGACTCAACAAGGCCTGGTGGCCGGTATCATTATTTAATCGTTTTAACAAAAGGAGACCGATTATGAATTCGTTTGGAACACTCGCATCCGTCGTCGCAGGGCTAGTGATCAGCAGCACTAGTATGGCAGCAGATGCTAAGGGCAAGTCAAAAGCCGCGGCCGCTGAACCAAAGGCAACTGATAAAGGCGAATGCCATAATATGAACTCCTGCAAGGGTAAGGGTGAATGCGGAGGTCCAGGCTGGGACTGTGCCGGCAACAATACATGCAAAGGGCAGGGCTGGATCACGCTCACTGCAGCGGAATGTAAAAAACAGGGTGGAAAATTTAAGGCTGACGCGAAAAAATAGACCTTAAAGCCCCGTTTTACAGCCGGGCAAACGGCTTCTTGACCCCGATCGATATCATGAATATAACTCTCCTCCCGTCACACTATTAAGCCGGACAGGAGAGTTCTCTTTATGAACCATATAATTTTTTCGATACTCTTCTGCATATATTCTTCTATTTCAGAGGCATCTCCTCTGCCCCTTAAAAAAGTCGGTGTTTTAGAAGGTCATCGGGACGATATTATTAGCCTGAGTGCCTTTGAAGCGAATGATGGAAGCCCTCGAGCGACAAGTCTCGATAGCAAGGGCAACGTCTTCTTTTGGGACCTTAAATTTCGCCGCAGCATTTGGACCACGAATATCCCTGAACTTGCGACCTCGCCCACGGCAGTGATTGTAGCAAGTCCTGATCATCGTTTGATTGCAATGAGCGGCTTGGGTTCGCAGGTCCGCGTATTGAATACATCGAACGGACAGATCCTTCATACTCTC
>CAZUYQ010000093.1:2448-21131 GCA_964624705.1 uncultured Polynucleobacter sp. | reverse complement strand
CATGGCGGCAAGATTCTCGTCAAACACACTTAACCGTACCAGTTACCAGTGGAGCTAAATTGCCCTACTTAATTGTGTTTAAAACCAACTTTATTTAGGAATATTAGATTGTTAAAGCTAATATCCGCCGCTCGCAAACAGTCAATCACAGATCGTTCGCTCTAGCCCATTGTTTCCACGAATCTTTAGAGAATGATCATGGCGGCAAGATTCTCGTCAAACACACTTAACCGTACCAGTTACCAGTGGAGCTAAATTGCCCTACTTAATTGTGTTTAAAACCAACTTTATTTAGGAATATTAGATTGTTAAAGCTAATATCCGCCGCTCGCAAACAGTCAATCACAGATCGTTCGCTCTAGCCCATTGTTTCCACGAATCTTTAGAGAATGATCATGGCGGCAAGATTCTCGTCAAACACACTTAACCGTACCAGTTACCAGTGGAGCAGAAGCATCTCCGCACAAAAACCAGGCCCCATCGCCATCATAATACCCAGACTTCCCTTCGCAGGTCGCCGGGTATGAATGGTTTCTCGTAAAATGAACAACACACTACTACTCGACAAATTCCCGGTGTTCGCCAGCTGCTGCCAAGACAATATTAAATCTTCTTCTGTTATCCCCAGCGCTTTTTGAATCGCCTGCAGGACCTTCGGTCCTCCAGGATGCGAAACCCAGGACGAAATATCTTTAAACCCTAATTTTTTGGACGAAAGAAACTCTTCAATATCAGCGTGTAAATGCCCTTCGACAATCTCAGGCACTCCTGGATCTAGTACGATGCGAAACCCGTGGGATCCGACATCCCATCCCATAATATGCTCTGATTGAGGGTAAAATCGGCTTTTTGACGCGATCACTTCTGGGCCGAGCGTCGAGTTTGGGAGAGGATGAGTGTTTCCGACGGCGACAAGAGCAGAAGCCCCATCACCAAATAAATTCACGCCGACCAGATTGCTGACGGAGGTGTCGTCCAATTGGAAGGTCAACGAACAGAGCTCAACGGACACAAGCAGCGCAACCTGATCCGGATGGCCGTCTAGATAATCTAAGAGTCTTGCCGTACCGGCTGCTCCCGCAACACAGCCCAGGCCAAAACAGGGAATTCTCTTGAGATCAGATCGAAAGTTTAGGCGATTTATCAACATCGCATCCAGCGTTGGGACAGACACGCCGGTCACAGTGGTAAAAAAAAGCAGGTCGACATCCTGAGGTGTCAAACCTGCTTCCTTTAAGGCTTTCGTAATAGCCGTCTCCGCCAATTCAACGCCGCGTTCACGATAAACACGCATGCGATCGGTGAATCCAGGTTTATCCAGGTAATCGCTGGGCGGCATGGAAAGATAACGTTCCCGCACCATGGTCGACCCTGACAAGCGTCGAAGACGTTTTAAATCCTCTGGCGGACGCCCCGCCCATGCCCTACCCAGCTCATCCAACAATTCGTCCTGGGTATGCTTATGAGCTGGTAAGGCGGTGCCGACAGAAAGAATTCTCATTGGTGGAAACCTCAACTGCAAGTTATAGTCGCTGGGACTCAATCATTCCAGCGACTATAGCATTGCGTTTACCAATGACGAACTTCTAATTCTACATCCTGCCAAACGCCTGCGTCAGAGGTCGCCATATCTTGGACCGTCACTTTCCAGGTACCCTGCGCTTCCTGTCCAACAAGCTTATTCAAATCTTCAATTTGATTACCGTTGCGTCCCCATCGAGCGACTAGATTATCAGCATTTCCGCCTTGATTTTGCTGCAAGACAACGACCGCGCCGTTTGGGGCGATTAAGCTCACTTTTAAGTCGCCGACAAATGGGTGTTCGATTTTGACGGCCACCGAAATATCCTTAATTTTACCAGCTTCTGCGACTGCAAAAACCTGCTCGACAGCATCACCTTTATCAGGAATTTTAACGCCCATATCTTTAATGCTTTGTGTAAACACTTCGAGTTGGCCAACCAAATAACTCGCCGAGCTTTGTAGGCTAACTGTTGCCGCTTCTCCTTGATAAGTACCATTCACGCTTAGCTCACCCATGACGCCACTTTCACAAGCAACATCCGGTGTCACGACAAATGGACTCGCAAGTCTTACAGTTTCATCAGGTTTTAGAGAAGCGATCTTGATCTCTCCAGAAACATTTGAGGTACATTTACCCGAAACACCAGTTAACGTGCCTTTACGGATGATTTCATTACCCATATTTTTAACCGTGACATATAAATTTCCGGCGCCAGAAATTCCTTCTTGTTCCGGGCTGCCATAATCAACACTAACGACTGAAAGCTCGCCACGAAGGATTGGAATTGTCAAAGAAAGCTGACCAGAAGAACCTTCTTTACTCTCCCAACCTAAAACCACTTTAACCGAGTCAGCACGTGTCGCGGTTTCGAAAATACGAATTCCCAAGCCTGTCCCTATTTCACCACGGGCCCTACTTGCTAAGGCTGGAATCGTCGCTTCACTTTGCAGAGCTTGAGCGGGACCAGAGATCTTCGCAATAAAAATTCTTCCGCCATTCGAAGCTAAGGATCCAAAATTTTCTACCGCGGCAGAAAACTGAACTTGTTCACCGACAAATGCACCACCGCCCTGGCGTTTGTTGAATCGCCAATTGTTCAGACCAAAGTAAGGACGATCTGGGGCTACCAACGGCACCGCTTTGGAAACGGTTTGAATAGAATGACCAAATACGTTCAGCTCGAGCGGATCGGCAGAACCTGCAAATAAATCGGTATTCAATAGGACATTACCGTCTACGCCAGTCGTTGCCTTCGTCAATAAACTATCACTTGGTCTACGGACAGTCACATGGACACCAGCAAGTCCGCTCCCATTACCTGCCAAAACTTTTAATTGCGATTCGTGGTTACCAATAATAAATGCATCAGCGCCCTCGACGGTAACTTCGGAAGGACGACCTGCGCGAAATTCAAGAGATGGATCCCCAAAAGTAACATATGTTTCCCAATAGTATTTACTGCGCCCTGCTCCGCCGTAAAATTTCCAAACACCTGATAAGGCATTTTGATGCATAAGATCGAATGCACGGATACCTTGATTAAACATTCCTTCATACAGCGCTTTTTCTAAAATATCATCCTCGTCCCAGTAGCTGCTATCCATCGATCCCCAATAAACAATTGCACCGTTAGGCTGACGCAGCCAAGTTTCACCGAATACACTTGGGACTCGAAAATCAGCGGTAATACAGGCATTACCTATGACATAGGGTAGAGAATCTTTGTCATCGAAGCTTTTGACATCAGCAGTCGTAACATCTTCCCAGCCGGTATTGGATCCATGCCCCGAGAAATTAATAATCGAACGACCAGCCTTAATATGGTCAACAATTTGTTTTGCGGTCGCTTTTAGCGAAATTGGAAAAAGTTTATCTCCACCTTTTTCATTAGCATCCGGAAATGCACGATCATAATTTCGCGGAGCAAAGTACTTAGAAATCACATCATTATGGGTGCCTTCCGCAACTTGATAACGATCATGAGTTGTGACAAAACTCGGGTGGTTTAACCACTTGTCTTTACCAAATTTTCCAGAGCCATAGCGTGCAATTTTCTGCACAATGACGCCTAATTCTTCCTCTGTCTGAACACTAATTCGACCTACACCAATATCAGGGCCATTGATATCGGTTTCATAGTCGTCTGTGTCAATGGCTCTGTAGAAGTGATCCGTCACACCGCTAATACTCTTAGCAACATGCGATGGAACATCTTCAACGTCACCAATCAAAATGGCATAACGCAAATTCACAGCGCTATCGCGCAACAATCGCTGGAGAGCCGACCGAATTTTAACGTCAGTCGTCATCTCATTTTGCCCGACCACTAAGCGCGATACACGAAACCCTTGTGACTGCTTGATTGCAGCCAACTCTTCAACTCTAGGACTAGCGGCAAACTTTGCACCGACAACGAACGCCACTGTCGGAGTCGCTTCATTCATTGCATTAAAATTTCCGGTTTCACGTACCGTCACGCGAAAGCTACGAATTAAATGATATTCTCCAGAAACTGGATTGTATTGGAATGGTCGCAAAGTCACGAGATTTTGTTTTTCACCACGAATACTGCCCGCTGCTTCAACGGAGTACTCGTCTGTCCCCATAAATGCCATCGACTTATAAGCAGCGACATCATAAGCGACCGGAGGAGGCGCTGTCATGTTTTTGTCCCATGACGGTTGACTTGGTTTGATGACCTTTTTTCCAAGCAAGACGGAATCTTCATCAAAACTATGGGAAATTTCGACTTTTGGATTACCAGCTACGGTAAGTCGAATCACTGGAAGCTCAGGATGACCAACCTGGTATTGAACCCCGCTGTAGCCATCAACACCTTTCAGGTGGGCCTCAACGAAATCCATTCCACCAAGATTTACATTCTTAAACGTCACGTCATCCACCGTTACATCATAAGTAACGATATTGCCGGTTCGTTTAACATCAACTCTTCCCCATGCCTGGGTTGTCGCGCCTAGCATTCCTACGAACGCCAAAGCACGCACTAATACGGACTGTCTCATCCCTGGACCTCCTAAAAGTTTGCGAACTACAAAAAACCGATTGATTTCCTACTATCGTCGCATACTTTTATTGCCAGTCAAACAGAATCTTTACCTAGCTTTTAAACTTACTGTAGATTCTCCCACTTCTGAGTCACAAGATCTAAATACAGATCCATCGAATGGTCGTCTGTCATTTGCAAACCTCCCACAGGTTTAGGAAACGGCGAAGAAATAACTTGTGGTGGAACTGGGACGGAAGCCTCAATCAAGAACTGCTCAAATGCGCTCTGGGACGGCGCCAATTCATCAGGTATTTTTGCGGGAATAACGACGGGATTCGAGCCTCCGCCAGAAGGAGCGCCGACGGGCGTAAATTCAGGATGAAATTCACTACGAGTTAATTTAAGCCAATACAACGCTCCAAAATGTTCAAACCAGGGCGGTACGCGTGCGACAATATCTGTGTTATTGACCACCCGTAGATATCGCTTTACGAACTTCCCACGCATCGCCTTTGCTAAGAGAGAATCAACAAACAGCGGTTGCCCAAAAGTAACAATACGATCAATTTTGTAGTCTTTGCGGTTGACAATTACATTATTACTGTAAGCAAAGACTCCCGCTAAAGCCCCACCTAAGCTATGACCGGTAACCCAAAATTTCTTCTGTTGAACCTGATGAGCTTTCAATTGTATTTGTAAGCGCTCGGCCATGGACATATACGCACTATAGAAGCCCGAATGAATGAGGCCACCTTCAACCGCACGACGAGAAGCCGAGCCATCCACAAACCAGTCCTTTAGTGAATTCATATCCGTGCCGCGAAAGGCCAACACGATACAATTATCATTTGACGCGACAAACGCCTGCATCGCACCGTCTACCGTCACATCGATCGTCTTATAACCCCATTTTCTAGCAGTTTTCTGAATGGTTTCCGACGTCTCGTAAGCAAGTCGGCTTAACATGGCTTGAGAACGGATAACACTCCAATCACGCCTGCCCAGTGACTGGTCGGGATCATCAATGATCGGAAAAAATGGTGCCTCGAAATCCGTTTTTTGACCCGCAATCGAGCACGGGTGCTCGATACTAGGATCTGCGTACTCTTCTGCCTCTTGATCAGCCATACTTGACTCTACCTGTGATGGCTTGATTGTTTTACAGCAGTTTAATAGTAAGATTAGACCGAAGCATGTGCAGTTCTTTAAGGTTAACATTCGTGTTTAGCCCTCTTTCCAAAATCTATTTTAATAAATTAAAAAGACTGTCGAAGTTTCCAAAATTCTTTTGCCTGGTCTACCCAGGTTTCAAAATCCTTATATCCAACTGAGACAGCTAGCCCATTCGATTCAATAGGGGCATGATCGGGGACATCTCGAAGTGTCGACTTTATAATATCTTCACCTCGAGACCGCACCATCATCCGAATAAGATAGAGGCTATGAGCATAAGCTCGACCAGCGTCAATCTCTGACAGAGTCACAAATGGATCATTTAAAATTTTTAGATCACTGAAAACCCCAGGCGTGGGACCAAACGTAAAACCCTGGCATGGACGACCGCGACAAGATAAAAACTGCGCAAGACCTTCATCAAACCAAGTCGGCCAGGACCGAGCGGCACTGCGTGCGGATAGAAAAGCATGAGACAACTCATGCCTCAAGATCACAGCTAAAATCCCCTTGGGATCAGTCAAGGATTCTGGGGCAACCGGAACTCGAATTCGTCCGTCAAACACCCCTTCAGACCACTGAGGGCCACCCGGAAGAACTTCATGAAAGGCTTCCCGGCGATACAATATCACTTCGATTGGCGCCTCTGGCAAAACAATTCCTGTAAGATCAGAAAACTCATCCGCCGCGGATTCGAGAGTCTCAAAAACGCTAGAAATCAATCGATCATGAACATCTTCACGATAACTTACAAAGAATCTGCGACTATACTCGCTTCGTTGTCTACTTCCCTCCCTCGCTTTCGTTTGCATCGCAGATAGTCTTGATTGGACACCAGCACGGCGATCCCCCAGTTCCGTTGATTCCAAAGCACCTTCTAATATTTTTACGGCCTCATC
This sequence comes from uncultured Polynucleobacter sp., assembly GCA_964624705.1. Lineage (GTDB taxonomy): Bacteria > Bdellovibrionota_B > Oligoflexia > Oligoflexales > RGVZ01 > CAMDKS01. The sequence goes on along the minus strand of CAZUYQ010000093.1, from coordinate 14,527 downwards.
AAAACGGCCCAAGGACTCCAGCGCATCTGAATAAAGAATTCGCGCGTCGACATCCTGTGGCCTTTCGCTGATAAAATTAGCCAACCAAGAGGCAGCCTCTGGCCAGTTATGCAAATTATGCATACATGCGCCCAGACCCTTATGAGTCTCAGGAACCGCCCCGAAATGCACTGCACTATAAAATAATTTATTGGCCTCATCGCAGTCACCGGATTTTAATTTAATCCACCCCACTGCAGTAAATAATGGTCCTAGCTGTCGCGTCAACCATGCTCGGAAAGAGTCGTCTAGGGCGGGCAGATCGAGTGTTTCTTGGGCAAGCTTTAACGCACCCTGAAAATCCCCGGTCGCATGTAATAACTTCAAACGCTGAAAAATAACCATCGATTCGGGAGAAAAAGGCTCCTGTGGCACTGCGGTCAGTGCACTTGCCGCTGGCAGTGCCAATTTCTTTATAGGAGCTTCGGGAGTCGCATAAAAGCGCTGCCAACCTTCATAGCCGACGCCGGTTAAAGCAACAATGAGAAGCAAATGGCTCCACCAGCTGCCTCGTCCTTGAGGTTTCTGCTCATCATTGCTTTGTTCGGACATTCTTAATTATGCTCGTTCAATTTTCGGAAGAAACTCACCACGTTTATGAAGTGCCTCGACATCATTGAAGCCACCAATAAATTCATCCCCCACCCAAATCATCGGCATTGTCCGCCAGCCACCCGCCGCTTCGCTTAGACGCATGCGCTCCTCTGGTTTATTTTCTAAATTTTCTTCTTCGTACGCAACTCCGAGCGTTTTGAACAATCGTTTTGCTGATTCACAATAAGGACACATATTTTTGGTATAAAGTCTGACTTTTTGCATAAGATTCCTTCAACCCAATTGATTATAGCGTCCCATCACGCAGGATAATCAATGATTTTCCAACCTATCTTATGCTAAGTATTCTACTTCTGCAAAAAGAAGCTGTAAGAAGGCGAGTCATGGAACAAAAAACTAAGGATTCAGATAACTCCATTGCTAAGGCGATTGCCGAGAACTCTTTAGATGCCGTCCTTAGCAGCCTGAATATCCCACTCACTCTTACTGCTGCAAATCGACTTCTTTCAATCGATTCCGGCGAAAACGGCATTAAACTACGCATTGCAAGTGACGGTTTAAATCTGGATCAAAAGATACTAATTGAACGTGAATTATATAAAAATTTTGAACAGGCTCGAAAACCCATTCAATCAGTAATTTTTGCCCGGACTATTTCTACTCCGGTTGCTGGCGAGCGCCCGACTGGTCCCATAAAACCAAAATCCAATGCCTTTGGTCTGACTATAGATAAACGAGCGATTCCTGGGGTACGCCATGTGGTTTTAGTCGCCTCAGGCAAAGGTGGGGTTGGCAAATCTACCGTCTCGACAAATCTTGCAGTAGCTCTTCATGCTCGCGGACTGCGAGTGGGATTGATGGACTGCGATATTTATGGTCCTAGTGCGCCTTTGTTATTAGGTGTACGCGGCCAAATCGAAGTGGGAAATAACGGTAAATTAATCCCCCGTGAGGGGCACGGCGTGAAGGTTGTTTCGTTTGGTTTTTTAAGCGATGTGCGAAGTCCGGTCATTTGGCGAGGGCCACTCGTCAGCAAGGCTATCGAACAACTTTGTTATGACGTAGCCTGGGGCGATCTTGATGTCCTAGTAGTCGATATGCCGCCCGGTACGGGTGACGTTCAATTAACGATCGCTGAGAAGCTTCCATTACATGGCGTAGTCATTGTCACAACTCCACAGGATGTTGCGCTGATCGACGCCCATAAAGCCGTAAGTATGTTTGAACGACTGGACGTGCCTGTGCTTGGCGTAGTGGAAAATATGGCCTGGCATGAGTGTTCAAAATGCGGTCATCAGGAGCACATTTTTGGCGACGAGGCCTTTGAAGAATTCCTTGTCTCACGAAAATTAAAACTTTTAACCCGCATTCCACTCCGAAAAGAAATTCGCATCGGTAGCGATTGCGGTGAACCACCGGCACTGAGTCATAATGAGGCCATTGCTTCACCTTATCGCGGCTTGGCAAGTGCAGTTGCCACCGAATTAACACTTAATTGAACACCGAGACCAAGATTTATATCTATAATTACAGAAGTTTATAGCATAGATGCTCGACAAGACTGGCGATAAATGTTAGACGAGCGGGCGGTAGCTAAAACCGCTGATTTGCAGAAGGAGACCAAGCGTGCAACATCGAAATCATAAACCATTTCTGGAAGGAAATGAGCCTATAGCGCCCGGCGCGAATCATGTCGCTACCTCATCGTCGCAACCCGCATATCACCGCTTACCTGATATTTTTGCAGATCTTGATTCGGATCAATTAACCACCATTGCTGGGCAGCTCATTATTGCCGCTGCCCCTAAAGAAAACGCGGAGCGCGTGGGCTTAAAAAAAACACCGGACCGCTTCAGCAAGGCATTTAAACATTTACTTTCGGGCTACGAACTCTCCGCTGAAGAGGTCGTGGGGAGTGGCGTGTTTCCGTCCGAAAGTCAAGGCGTGGTCAGCGTCAACGATGTTGAGTTTTATAGCCTATGCGAGCATCATATGCTCCCTTTCTGGGGCAAGGCCTCGGTGGCTTATTATCCCTCCGACAAAATAGTTGGTTTGTCCAAAATTCCTCGCCTTGTCGATATGTTTGCTCGCAGACTCCAGGTTCAGGAACATCTCACGCAGGAGATTGCTGATGCTATGAATGTATTGATTCAGCCCAGGGCTGTAGCAGTTCGCATTCACGGGCAGCATCTTTGTATGATGATGCGCGGAGTCGAAAAGCAAAATAGCTTTACGGTTTCAGAAACGGCTGTCGGATTAGATGGCTTATCAGCTTTGGAACAACAACGTTTATATGCTGCTCTCGAAGGTCGTTAAACTGTCAAAAGTTTCGACAGTCGACAAAAATCTAACTGAAAAAACAGCTAAAAGAGCTGTCTAAAATATGATCAAATCTAGAATTCTGTCCTAAGTTGTCAGAATTTCAAGTGACCATCTGAGTTGGCACGATGCGTGCATAGAGACATGACACCAGCACCCCTTCCGCTGGAGGAGATTCAGATGATCGTTCACCTTTGATCCGATACGAAACAATTTTTTTGAAACCGTTTCCACAGGATCGCTCCATTGTTGCTCTCCCCACATCTTCCTGTTGTTCTTCCATGTCTCTCGCCCCAACGATCATCTGAGTCTCTACCCTTCAAATCCTGAAGGGCGCTGCCAACAAGCATTACATCTTAGGCGAGACCGCCTTTATCAATTCTGCAAATGATTGTTTAAGACCTTCGTGCTGAGCTTCATCAGCAAATCTCGCTAAACTAATAATGACACTACCGTCATTACCAACACGCATCATTGCGTGAGTCGGCGCCTGTTCGACATGAGGCCATGATGATAGGAGACTTTGTGATGATTGAGGACTCATACTTGACTCCAAGGGCATCCACCCATCTGTGCCACTAAGCGCATTCATTGTATCTTTTGCCAAATCCGCGTTAAATCCGGCAGGAACGTCTTGAATGGTCCCTAGTTTGCCATCGATGCGATTCCACATCACTCCCGGTTGGACCATACCATTGCTAAATTTCAAGATGGCGCCGCTGCTAATTCCAACTTGCCCGGCTGCATCAGCGAGACGACCTAATGCTTTTTTACCGTCCATCATAAGCGCCATATTGACCAATGCTCTGTTTAATGCAGCAATTCCACTATGGCCTTCACCAGATATCTCGGCACCGCTTGAAATGATCGGCTCCTGGGGCAGTGACGCGGAGAACTCACGACTAATTTCTGGGTCCGCCACTAAATCTTCAACTGCACTGATTTCATCGAACGTCTCGCCATTCGCACTTAAATCACCAAGACTTAAAGCATCCTCTTTAGCGCCCTCTGCATGTTCCATTGCAAACGCGTCATTTGATTCAAGAGGATTACTTGGATCAGACAATGAGGCGTTCAGGTCAAAACTCGCACCATCTGCTTCTATGGCACCACTTACAGCGATGTCAGGTCCAAAATCCGAATCCATGCTTAAATCGACTTGCGCTAAATTTTCAGCGACCTCCGACTGCATCAACTCTTCAGGTTCGCTAACGTCATCCGCTTGATCAAGCGCTAACGATCCAATTTCGTCTCCTTCCATAGCCGACAGCTCATCTTTAGTTGTCGATGCTAAAACATCAGAACTAGCGGAAGGCATCTGAGTATCGTCAAATCCCAAATCGTCGTTTTCATGGACTCCGATTTCGTCAGTTGGATCCGAATTCACCGCAAGTAGATCGTCCATATTTGCAGCTGAAGCATCCATTGATGGAAGGTCCTGTGCATCAGGAGCTAGGTCCGCGTTAGCACCTGGTTCAATAGCCTTTGGTTGCTCTTCTTCATCCACATTAAAGACGACATCTTCTTCGAGTCCGCCGAGATCCATATCTAGGTCCGGTGAACTATTTGGTTCCGATATAGCAGCTGTACCCTGATCTGACGCGGCTGGATCATCCAATAAACTCAGATCGTCCGCTGCCATAGATGCATTTGCTGATGTTTCATCGACCGGTTCGTCATCAATTGTAACGGAACTTGCGTCAGAGAAATCATCAGTAGCAACAGGAACAAAGGACGCAGGATCACCATCTGTTGGCGCATCGAACGCCATGGATTCGCCTTCTGACTGATCACTACTGCCGGTAGTTTCCGTCATAATTTCTAGGCCACCCTGACTATCGCCGCCAAACTCTGAATCGGAACCGAATGCTGATCCGTTCGAGTCAAAAGCAGACTCAGGAGAGGAACCAAAATTTTCTTCAACGGGCCGTGCTTTAGCGGCGTTTTTCTTACGAACTTTACCAGCCGCAAATTTCGTCGCGTGTGCACTGTGATTTTTAAGGAATTCTTCAAACTCACTACTGCCAAATTCCAATCGCGACGTGAGATGATCTTTAAGCGCCTCATGGATAGCTGAAAATGGTGCAACAACTGGTTTTATTGTCATCCCAGAAAAAAACTCTAATTGACTGATAACTTCACCATCAGTCGGATCGACCATGGCAACAAACAGAACTCCATTTGCCTTCCGAATAGGCATCACATCAAGCCACGTTAAAATATGGGCCGGAATAAGGTTTAGGGTCTCGCGTTCAATTTCGCCCGAAAGATTTTTTGGAGCAATGCGATAGGAGGTTTTAGAAGCAAATAATGCTGCTAATTCATGTTCATCTAAAATACCGAGGGCTATCACACTGCGGGCAAAAGACCCTCGATGCGTTCCGCTCTCGCGTCTTATCGTCCTACGATCGGATTCGGTCAATAAACCTTCTCTTACTAGGAGCGATCCAAGCTTGGACATAATAACCTCATAATCCGCAAGCAAATTTCCACAATATTGTATAGAAATTTTAACATAAATTTAGCGGAACCCTGCCAATTCGCTTGTCCCAAGGTCCAGAGAGTGGCAAAGTAAACGCTCGAACACTGACACCTAATCCATGGACATCGCAGGTAGAACGGCCTGTTTTAATATCATTATAAAAATTTATGGAGGCATCCCGTGAGCGGACATAAGCAGTTAGAAAAGCAATTAAAGCGTCCCGACAGTTTCCAAGAGCATATCTTGAAAGCCATTAATTACACCCGCGATAACAAAGGCCGCGTCATGATGATGATCTCGCCTCTCATCGTCATCGCTCTTGCTGCGTACGGTATTTATTCGTGGCAGCAACGTCAGGCAGCTTCACGACGTGCGTCCATTGCAAAAATCTTTACGATGCAAACCGCAGAAAACAACGCTGTCGGTAAAAAGAACGAATCAATTCAAAAGGAAATCGATACGCTTCGCAATGTAAAGCCGGACGCATCAGGGAAGACCGCACCCGTTTCAGCGGAAACTCTGGTAAAAATTGCTTCCCTCGAAAAACAACTAACCGATACAAAGCCTGATCATAGCGCTTCAGCGGCGGAGTTCCGTAAATTTTATGATGAAAATAAATCCACCACGGAAGGCTGGCTTGCCGGTATTTCTTGGGCCAGCGAACAGCTGGAACATGGTAAAACCGCCGAAGCAAAGCCGGTGATTGAGGAAATTACGAAGGCAAGTATCAAGCAAAAATTTTACCAGATTCAGTCACGCTTTATTTTAGCAAATATTTTAGAAGAGGCAGGAGATTTTGACGGCGCTCTAAAAGAAGCTGACATTCTTGCAAGCTTAGTTGATGACGAAGACAAACCGATGATCCTCCTTTTAAAAGGCAGGCTTCTCTATTTCAAAAAAGACGCTGGTGCACGTGCAGTTCTTTCAGAAATTGTCGATAAGCATGGCTCAACTCGCGAAGCTCAAACGGCTCGTTCCCTCTTAGCGGAACTAGGACCGGCATGATACCTTCCTCCAAAGGAGCTCAAATCATGGCTTTTTCAAAGATCCTCGTCTTATTAATTACAGTGATATTTGCGAGCAATTCTTTTGCCGTGGAACTTCCGAAAAGACCGTTTCGTATTGGTATGTTTCGCATGAATCGTCCGCTCGACGATCAAAAACCGCTCGCCGTAACCGACAGCGCCGGCTATCTCATACGTGATGATACTATTATCGGTGGTTATGATCGAAAAAAGATGACCGCTTGGAATTTTAAGCAAAAGCGTCACATCTGGTGGTCAGATATCGACGGCGAATTGACCTCGCCACTGCTGATGGTCGAGAATACTATTTTTGTTTCGACACGTAGCGGCAAACTCCTAGCCGTCAACGCAACAAATGGTCAGCATCTTTGGGAAATCGCATTAGATGCTCACAGCGAAAGACCTCTGATATTTGCTAACGGACAAATATATATTATCACCGTAGGGCAGGTCGCTTACAGCATCGAAGCACTCACCGGAAAACGCAGCTGGGTCTACGATGCTGGATTTCCAGACGCAATGATTGTAAGACGTGCCCCTCCACCGCTCGTCCACGATGGTAAAATTATTTTTGGCATCGCGACCGGTGAATTAGTTGCGCTGAAAATAGAAGATGGCAAAGTAGCATGGCGCTTTAATCCCTTATATCTTGAGAATCGTTTTCACGACCCAGTGGGTGAAATGATTACATTGGGCGGCAAGATCCTGATGACACGCTACGATGGGTTTGTAGCGCAAGTAGAACTCGACGGTGATCATAAAGTTATTTGGCAAAATCGCCTTACGTCTATCTCTACGTCTACATTCCGTGGCGGTCGATATTATGTCGGCCTTGTCGCAGGTGAAGTTCTGGCCATCGACTCCGTAAGTGGCCGCACCACTTGGCGTAATCAAACTGGAACAACGCCTGCGTTCGTCATCGCTGGTGAAACCCTCGTTTACGCTATAGCAACTGATGGACGCATAGTTGCCATCGATCAAATAACCGGCGAAACCGTATGGGCTGAAGACCTTGGTGGACGTGTAGCTTCGCCACCCATTGTGACTGAAGATCGTATGTATATTACAACAGGATTGCGCAATGTCTACGGATACAAACTCTAATATTTACGCTGTCATTCTCGCTGGTGGAAGCGGCACAAGATTTTGGCCTAAATCGCGACAGAAATCACCGAAACAATTGTGCCGACTGGGCGGTGCCAGTAAGACCATGATCGAAATCACTTTAGATCGACTTGATGGTTATGTCCCTGCCGAACGACGAATTATTGTGACCCATCGTGATCAAGTTTCGGAAACGAAACGTATTGTTGGCGACCGATGCAAAACATTTATTGCCGAACCTGAAGCAAGAAACACCGCAAATGCGCTTGCGGTTGCTGCTCTGGAAATAGAAAGCCTTCACGGTGGTCCAGATGCGATTATGTTATCGTTACACGCAGATCATGTAGTTGCTGACTTAAAATCTATGCTAACGGCGTTTTCTACTGCAACCCGGATTGCGAAAGACGGCAATCTAACGCTTATTGGTATTGTTCCGCAGTATCCGGAAACAGGATATGGTTACATCGAACGCGGCGAAGCATTATCAGAACCAAAATCCTTCCGAGTTGCGTCGTTTCGCGAAAAACCGCAGCGAGCAATCGCTGAAGAATTTGTACGAAGCGGAAAATTTTATTGGAATGCCGGTTTATTTGTATTCCCTATTAAAACCTTACTTTCTGAACTAAATTTAAGACTGCCCGACAGCATAAAAAACTTACGCCAGCTCCTAAGCAAAGCCAAGAATCACAGTTTTGTATCCGTCGATCCCGAGCTGTTTTCTGCCTGTTATAATAACCTGCCGAAAATTTCGATCGACCATGCTGTCTTAGAGGTCAGCAAAGATGTGTCGGTAGTCGAAGCAGATATTGGCTGGCAGGATGTTGGCAGCTGGGACGCGCTGGGACAATGTTTTACCACTGATGCACAGGGCAATTTCATTGAAGGGCCACATGAGCTCATCGATACAAAAAACTGCACTATCGAAAGCGACGGTCCACTTATCGCCACCATCGGTTTGCAGGATCTTGTGGTGGTCCATGCGAAAGGTGCGATACTGGTTTGCCCTAAAGATCGGGCTCAAGATGTTAAATTTATTGTCGATCGTTTAAAGGAAAATGGCAGAGCCGAGTTAACCTAGTTAAACTGACCTACTTAAATGTGTTTATGTTTTTTGACCGCATTCCAAAGAGCTAAATAAGGCTGGAAATCTAACAACTTAACAATACACGTCACGCATTGACCATTTGAGTTGGATGTTAAAAGCTATAAGCATTTAATATTTATTGAGAAAAACATGTTGTAAACACACTTAAGTAGGGCAGTTTATTAGTTAGCCTGCAGCATACCGTTGCCAACTGCTCGCATCCAACCAGGTGCTGCCACCATATTTGTTAGAACGCTCGCAAGTTCAAAGCTGTAACCGCGTAAAATGTTCGCTTCCTTAGGCTTCGATTTTGATTCCAAGGATGCATCAGCATAAAACATCGCCAAAGACCAAATTGCGTATGCTGCAAGCGGTGACTGGGAATGAGTGACGGCATAATCTTGCCATCGAGACATTGCTTTCTCCCAGTTTCCTGTCCGAGGGAGCTGAAGCCACGCACGTTGAAGAGCGGCACCTTCGCCACCAGCCCTTACAGTCAGCTGATCCATCCACGAGTAATTGAAGAATGTTTGAGCAAGTTCGGAAGATGGATCGGGTGTCAAATGCTCAAAGCGCTCATCCTTTAGCAATCGAAATATATGTAAATGTCTAGGATGAAAAAACCATGCGGGATTTAATACCGTGGTATTTGATGAGGCCACGAAGGCAGCGATCGTCGGCTGTGCTCCGCCTTCAACTCTTGATAAGGCAACAAATAGAGCCTTTGATTTATTAGCTGGACTTAAATCGCGACTGCGCTCATCAAATTGCAGCAAATTCCAAGACTGATCACTTGCCAAATCCCAAACCCAAATACCATCGGCATATCGAGTGCTTCCGCTCGCGGTAAAGACAATTCGATCTAGATTACCCGGCAACCAAAGAAACTCCTCAATTCCATCGTGAGGCGCTAACATATAGAGATTAAGTATTTTACGGCTTCTAACAAGAAGCCTACGGGCACCGCTCGCTTGATCTAAAAACAATTTAGCATGCCATTGATGCTGATCGTCATCAGCGCCCGCGAATAGAATCACAGAAGGTCTACTTTGGCCTAGGCCCTTTTCTGGATCGTATTGTAGTCCTCGTACAACCATCTGACCCCAGCGGAATACACCAGGATCTGGATCTGAATTCAGTCGGTTCTGAATCCCGTCCGAACCAAATGACCGAAGTGTATAATTTATTTTACCTAAACGCAGGTATTCAAAACGCCCTCCCCAAGCATCGAAACTCTCATACTGAGACCCCCGCAGCCGGCTATAAAACCTTAATTCATTAAGCGAGGGTGGTGCTTCGCCATATTTACGTACGTAAGATTGTATTAGATGATCATTTGCACGAATGACCGATTCAGTTGCGATTCTTAAAAAATTCGAATTACGCGCAAATTCTCCCAAAAAAATCCACGTCATCGCAAAAATCCAAGCAAATGACCATGAAATGGTTCTAGTTTTTATTGAGAGACTACCCGAATACAAAAGATTTTTCCTTTTAAAGAATCAACTATTCATCTGCACCTTTTCTCTTTTTTTATATTCTACCAGAAAACGCCTCAATGATCAGCTACATGGCCGAAATTGCCAACCAAGTTGAGCTCGCATGTTGGGTCGATGACTCAAACATATGGTAAAATAGATCTACAAATATCATGTTTCGTAATTCTGAGTCGTCAAGCCTTCAGCTCAGACCAACGATCTAAATGACGGAGAGCCGACAATGACTCGTACCATCAAATTTTGCGGTATTGTCTTATATTTTTCCGCTTATACCTCTGTCGCGAGCGCAACCGATACAGGGGCGGCCTCGGCCCAACTCTACAATCTGCCTGGCGGCCCACAAAAACTAGAAAGCCTTGAAACGATCCAACGAGTTCGTATTCCGATCGTTCTTCAAGCTTGGACGACGGTGTCAACAAAAGGTCGAGACGGCACAAATCGTGAGTCTCGCATCGCTCAAAAGCCGATTTCTCATATCTTGCGAGCACGTATAGAAAAGCCAAACGATTTTTTCGTCGGTGACTGGCGGATTCAAACGACGCCTATTCGATGGTTAAAAAATACTAATCAATATCAGGTCCGTCTTGAGATCTACCGGCGATATGGTGAAGCCGGTCAAATCGAGGAAAGCCTCGGCACTATGAACCTAACTGGCATCCTTCAGAAACAAGCTGATGGGTTGTTCTTAGTTCAAGGTTCGGCAAAAAAACGATTCAACGACCATAATGGCCAACCCATTGCTAGCCTTGAAGCAGGGACCGACAATGACAGTGCTACGCCGTCCCCCGCATTGTCCCGACTCGCAACACCAAATCTAACAAGATAAAAACTGGCTTACTTAATTGTATTTTTATCCTATTTTTCCTATTTAAATTAGATACTTAATCGACGCTTTAAGAGTTGCATTTTGTCAGTTGCTGATCCTACTTTAGAATTGCTTGATTTTCTTGGCAAATTCGCTTCACCCCGAATCAGGGCATTGAATGAAAACACATTTAAGTAGGTCAGTTCATTTAATTTACTATTGAAAATTCCGCCAAAAGTTGTTTGAGGCGAGTAAGGTCGACGGTGTAATTTTGACCACAAAACTCGCAGCGCACAGTTACATCGTTATTTTCTTCCACTAATGAGGCCAGTTCTTCCTTACCAACCAAAGTGAGACTTCGTTCGACCCTATCCATACTACAGCGACATCTATAACTTACAGGATGTTCATGTGCTACTTTAGTCATTTCCATCGCCCCAATGTAATTTTTCAAAATAGCTTCGGCGTCTGCACCCTGCCTAAGTAGCTGGCTTAAAGGTTTAGCGGCCGCGACCGTTTGCTCGAGTGCATCAATTACGGATTCCGGAGCTCCCGGCATCAGCTCAATAACAACGCCGCCACTCGCATGCAAGACCGCATTTTCATCGAATACGGCACCCAAAGCGATAACCGAAGGAATCTGCAAAGATTGGTGAAGATAAAAAGCGAGATCCTCACTAATTTCTCCCGAGACTAGTTCAACACTGGACACATGGGGCGATTTTTCAAAGGGCTGGGATCGGGTTACATGCAAAAGACCCCGACCTATTCCATGCGCGACATCGAGATGACCTTCGAACAGCGGAAGTTGCGCATATGGCTGATCACACCACCCTCGGGCTTCACCTTCATACGAGGCCTCTGCATAGACGGACCCTAATGCGCCGTCACCTTTAAAGTGCAATCCAATCGATTGGCGGTCTCTAAGAACTGAAGCCATTAAAAGAGCACCGGTCACCGCACGCCCAGTTGCCATGGCTGCTAATGGGCCCATCGACTGCATTTTCAACATGTCCTGAATTACAGGCGTAGATATGACCGCCGCTCCCCGGACATACAAATCCTTACTGTAAAAACGGTAAATTCGTTCCATAAGATCTCCTGGGAAAATGGCCTCATCTGACTTCTTAGGCGGCCCTATCTTGGCAACTGTCACTTGGACAGTCA
>CAZUYQ010000093.1:1858-2435 GCA_964624705.1 uncultured Polynucleobacter sp. | reverse complement strand
GATTTTAAACAATATTTGTCTTTTTGCCCTCGTGGCATAAGCTTTGCTCTTTCCATTATACAGGCTGAAGTCTGTTCGGTGGCCATCGTAATCGGGCCGACGATTTCTTGTTGTAGCAGCGGAGAGGATAATTTATGAAGCACTTATTCTGGAGTATGACACTTATAGCATTGCCATCGATTGGCTATGCACAAAGCGAAAGCCACAATCTTATCAACACGACGAGGTCATCTTGGAACAACCATATTTTCGTCTCACAATCTGTAGAGGGAGAATATGGAACGATGCGCGAAGAAGGTGAATCAACATCTGCGTCGACGGCGGGATCTGTATCGACATCGAATGGTGCGAGCGAAGGAAAATGGCAAGGTTATAATACGACATCGACGTTAGGTCTCGAGGTTTTTAAATTCATTCAGTTCAATGTGTCACATAGCAGCGTGAATATGCGCTCGACGAAAACAAGTCTCGAGCATCTTACGGGTAGCCGCTTTTCGGGTGGTGCACGCCTGGTGTTTCTTGCGCCAGTTGCCAACTTAGAAGCGGGCGGTGGTGTTATTGGTACACGGTATGATTA
>CAZUYQ010000093.1:0-1848 GCA_964624705.1 uncultured Polynucleobacter sp. | reverse complement strand
AAAAACCTTGATACTGCAGGGTATTATGGCAGTGGGGTCTATTATAGCCTCGGTATGAACTATTTTATCAGCGAACGTGTTTCGTTCTTCGGTGTCGGCAAAATTATTAGTGAGCATTCGGTGAAATCTGGTGGGGATGCACAAGCGAGTACCCTTACCGCTAATACGACAAGTTTAGGAATTGGATTTTCACTCTGGTTATAAACTAGTTCTACTCTAGAGAAACAGAACTAAGATTTCAAAGTTAATTTTTAACGAATAACGTCTGGAAATTTTTCCAGACGTTTTCTTTTGCCTGATCTATGGTCCAACCTCTCAAACCTGCTAGCATCGCAACCGTTCCTACAACATTGGCTGACTCATTTCGGGTGCCGCGAATAGGCGATAAATAAGGCGCATCAGTTTCGGTAAGAATTTTTTCCGGCGGTAGAATCCTTAACATTTTCTGAAAAGCCTCATTGACGGTGCAATTAGCAGGAATCGAGAACCACCAACCATTCTGCTCCGCATACCGCTTTGCAAGAGCAGTCCGCCCACCGAAACAATGGAAATTAACCTTCTTTGCACCAAGCGCCGCAAGAATTTCCCCTGATCTTTGTTCAGCCTTACGCGTATGAATAATGAGTGGTAAATCATTCAAAATAGCAATGTCGATCAATTGTTCAAAAACCTGTTCTTGAGCAGGCAAGAAGTCTTCCGACAAATAATAAGCATCTAAGCCACACTCGCCGATCGCAGTCAGACTGCCTTTTTCAGCCTCCCGTCTGATAAAAGCTATTTCTGCATTGACATCAAATGTCGTCACAGGAAACTGAAAGTCTGAAGGAAGAATACTATTGATCGCATCGAGTGGATAAATTCCTAAAGCAGCACGGATCAGGGGAAAACGTTTAGACCAATCTAATATAAGCCGGTTACTCTTAGGCTCCAACCCATTTACAATAATTGCTCCAAGTCCAGCTACTTCAGACCGTGCAAGCACTTCCTGCCAGTCGTGCTTAAAATCTTCATGAGTTAAGTGAGTGTGAACATCTACGTAAAAAGCCATAACTGACCTATTTAATTGTGTTTAAAAGCGCATTAAACTTAGAAGTTCTAGAGTGTTAAAGATATTCCATCTCGACTACAAGACGTCAATCTCTGACAGCTAGGATGTTGCACCAAAAATGCCGTAAAAACTTAGGCTTTTCTCGCTGAGTTACATAATCAAACACAGTTAAATGAGCCAGTTTAAAAAATATAGACAAGAAGTCTCCGCTGATACAATAAAGATTAGCACATTATCTGACGGCTTTAATAAATTGGCCTACCAGCACCCTAGTGAAAGTTAGAAAATAATGCAAATATCCAATAAAGAGCCTGAATACATTTACACCGAAACCGAGGCAGCTGCAAAGAGCATCATTGCAGCTGCATTTCTCAACGAACGCGCAAAGTTGAATAGGAATGTTCAAGACGCGAATAATTTATTAGTTAAGCGTTTTTATAATTTGGACCACAACACCTACCTTGAAGGATCTCTTTCCGCAAAAGTTAAAGAACTTATGGGCCTTTCCGTCTCGGCAGCACTTAGATGTGACGACTGCATTAGCTATCATGTGATCCAAGCTTGGCGTTTAGGCGCCACAAGACTTGAACAAGAAGAAACTATAAATGTAGCACTGATTGTTGGTGGGTCTATTGTAATCCCACATATGCGCAGAGCGTACGCTCTTTTAGGGGAACTATACTAACTGGCCTATTCAACTGTGTTTGTAGCGTGCAGTGATCCACTACCTATTTACTTTTAAGAATTTAAAACGGAAACCTCACCTTGCGCTTCATCTCTTTCGCGGTGATCACTTCGTT
>CAZUYQ010000092.1:19476-21197 GCA_964624705.1 uncultured Polynucleobacter sp. | reverse complement strand
GTAGGCCAATAATCGCACTATGATCCCCACCAATGCGCTCAAAAAGTTGAGCTCCGTGCTCTTCGATGCGGTAACATCCGACACATCCCTGCCATTCACCTGTGGCGACGTAAGCGTGTATTTCTTCGTTTGTAAGCCGACGCATGGTCATCGGTACATCAACCACATCTTCATAGACAGTCTTGCAACCACCGTGCGGATCGACTTCGATCACACAGAATGCCGAATGTAAAAAATGCGTCCGCCCCTCAAATTGTTTCAAACGTTGAAACGCTTCTTCCGCCGACGTGGCCTTATCAAAGGAATAGCCATCGAGACTCAGTACTTGATCAGCACCAATAATAAAAGCCCCACCTCCGGAACGCCTCGCGACATCCATTCCTTTAAACTCAGCGCGCTGCCGCGCCAGAATTCTAGGAGGTAAACCTGCTACCGATGTTTCATCACCCAACGCTCCCATGGTTTCAAACACCAAGCCTGAGTCTTCGAGTAACTTACGGCGGTACGGAGAGGTGGACGCTAAAATGATTCGATAAGGCTTAAGCATTTAAATTCCTTAGAATAACTATGAAAGAACAGCCCACATTAAAAGAATACCCTTTGATTAAAATTATAGTCCATGGTTTACTCAACTCACAGTGTTTAAGAACCTACCTGAAAATCATCATATATCTCACGCTTCAAGCATTAGTCACAGCGTTAGTACTCCTACCGAAACATCCGACGGTCAGGATCCTAAATTTACGCCGCCTGAATTTTTGCAGCTTGCTCATGATCCTGATTCCGTCACAAGTAGAGGGGCGAGGCTTTTCAAAGTCGACGCCGAAACTTTTGTGAACTGGCGTTGGCATATGCGACAACAGATTAGTGACGCCAAGTCGGCTCGAGAACTCATGTCACTGGATGCTGCGGAAGAAACTGGTTTTCGTGAACTGAACGAAATCTTTCATGCAGGTGTGACCCCTTATTATATGGCCTTGATGCGTCCTCATCGGCCAGGAAATCCTTGCCCCATTCGTCTTCAATCCTTACCACGGGCTGAGGAATTACACGACCGCTTGGGAGTTGCCGATCCTCTGCTTGAGAAAGAACATTCTCCAGTTAGGGAAGTAGTTCATGTTTATCCAGACCGAGTTGCATTCTGTGTTGCGCAACTTTGTCCAGTTTACTGCCGCTACTGCTACCGTAAACGCCGGGACGAAGAGGTGGGGCTCCACTTCAATCGTACGATTGTGGACCGGGGTGTCGCCTACATAGCAAGTAACCCTGCCATACGTGATGTACTGATCACGGGTGGTGATCCGTTTATTGCCAGTGACGAAGCACTCGAATCTCTCGTTGCACGTATTCGTGCTATACCGCACGTCGAGATTATTCGCTTTGGCACTAGGACACCTGTAAACCTGCCTTATCGGGTTACAGACCGTCTCGGAAAAATGCTCTCAAAATATCATCCTATTTTTGTGAACACCCATTTTAACTGCCCAGAAGAACTCACCCCCGAAGCAACGCAAGCGGTGGCAAATCTGGTGAACAACGGCATTCCGGTCGGAAACCAAGCCGTGCTACTTAAAGGCGTCAATGATGATTATCAACGCATGCACACCATGCTGCGTGGATTACTCAAAATGCGCGCCCGCCCTTATTATTTATTTCATCCACACAATGTTGCGGGTACTGAGCATCTTCGTCCATCTATAGAAACAGGGCTGAAGATCATG
>CAZUYQ010000092.1:390-19466 GCA_964624705.1 uncultured Polynucleobacter sp. | reverse complement strand
GGGCAACGGCCTGCCCGGGCCGCTGCGCGGTCAGTTGATCGGCCTCTCCGAATTCGTGCGCCGGGACACCCTGCGCGTGCTGGCCGGCCAGGCCTCGGTGGGGCCGCTCGTGGACATCAACACCGCGATCATGCGCGGCCTGCGCGGAAATATCACCGGATTTGCAATCCCTAGCTATATTGTCGACACTCCGAGCGGTAAAGTGCCCGTGGCACATAATCACGTTCTTGGTCGCGATGGCGACGACCTCTTGCTTGAGGACGTTCGCGGCGAAATTTGGCGCGAACGCGGTGTTTTTTCTCAACCTCCAGAAAGTTAATCTTATTTATGTCTATGACAAACCATAACCGTTCTATCGCAGTTTTTATCGACTTCGAAAACCTTGCACTTGGCTACAAAGGCCAAGGTCGCTTCGAAATCCAGCTTGTTCTTAAGCGCCTCCTTGAAAAAGGGAAAATTGTCGCCAAAAGAGCCTACTGCGATTGGAGCAGATTTCATCAGTATGCCGCTCCTCTTCACGAGGCGGCCATCGAACTTATTGAGATTCCCAAACGTGCCCAAACCGGAAAAAACAGCGCCGATATTCGCCTCTGCGTTGACGCGATGGATCTTGCCTATTCTAAAGATCACATTGACACCTTCGTTATTGTTTCCGGTGATAGCGATTTCTCACCGCTTGTAAGTAAACTTAAAGAACTCGGCAAACATGTTATCGGTCTTGGCATGCACGCCTCGACCTCGGCTTTGCTAAGAGATAACTGCGATGAATTTATTTATTACGAAGATCTCGCACAGCCCGTTATTCAGTCGGCGATTACCATCAAGACTGACGTCAGTGAAAATCGTCAGAAGGCATTTGTCTTCTTGTTTGATGGACTTCAAGCCCTACGCCGTGAAAACCGCGAAGTTCTCGGATCCTCTCTCGTCAAAGACACCATCAAGCGTATGCATCCTTCATTTAATGAAGTGCAACTCGGTTATAAAAACTGGGGTTCTCTCCTTGTTGATGCCCAAAAAGAAGGTCTGTTAGAACTTACAACCGACCCACGCAGCGGAACTTTCGTCGTGACAAAATTTGGTGATGAACTAAAAGCAAATTTAGTCCAACCGATTGTTGCTACAGTCGTTGAGCCTTTAAACGTGGAACCACCTGTCGAGAGGCCCGTGAAAACTGCAAATACCTCACGCAGCCGGCCGCGACGCAGATCAAATGCACCTAAGAAGGTCGCTGAGATCAAAGTCGAAGATAAGACAAAGCCTGAGTGAAACACCGGGATCTAGTGGTGCCATTATTCTGAGTCTCACAGGTGCGAGGAATCTGCTTTTTACGCAGAAGTTGGAATCAATTCTTCCATTTCCGTGAGGTCTTCTGAACCATGTGTCGTCACCGCAACACTTTCACTCTCTTCACCCTGATCTTCACCGGTCAGTTGACGCATCGCTTGAACACAAGCAAGTGTGCGCATAAGAGTTGAGGGAGTAAAAACAACTGCGGCTGTCGCACCCTCGCCCTTGCGCACGAGAAGACCAAGTTTCGCAGGCTTTGTTAACGAATCGGATACAAACTCAACTCCAGTGGTCTTTTTTAGTTCTGCGACTAGTTCAGCTTCGGTGAGCGAGCCGCTCTTATCCGGAGGATTACCTTTTTTCAGAGCATAACGCGACATGGCCTTAATCACCCGCATTTCCCGATGCAAGAGTTTTGCCTTAAGTATTTTTCGAGTCGATCCTTGCGAAGACTCTCGAACAAACTGCGTAAATACGCTGGCCTTTTCTAGATTCGTCAGTTGGTAAATGGGTAATTTACGCTCTATTTCAATTTCTGCTTTTAGAAGCCCCGCGTCATTAAAAACCGCGAATAAGCTTTCCACCATCTCTTTGGGTTGATTCAGAACGAGTTGCATCTTTTCTTTTAACTCTTCGACGAAAACAATGTCGTTCCCGTCCTGACTCTTGGCAATTCCTTTACCAACAATTGAAAGCGACTGCGCCATCTGAGTGGCCAAAAACAGCGGGGTGATCTGGAGCTCTCGGATTTTTTTGAGTTCAATAAGAGTTTCTGAGTACATGCGATTCATTTGATTAATACGGGCAATAAATTCTTTCAAAACGATGGATAGCCATTTCGGAAAACTCGAAATATATTTCTGAACGTGCTGACTCGGAATTTGTTTTATTTTGGTGGGCGCAGTTGCCTTCGCGGAGGCCAATCGATCATCACGAGTGAGGAAGGTCATAACGCCGATGATTTCACCAGGTCCCATCGTTGCAAGCACGATATGCTGGCCATTTTTAATAATAAATATTTCTACACTGCCACTTTCGATAAACAGTAAATCACCGCCGCGATCTCCCTGTGAAAAAATACTATCGCCGGTCGAGTAGGTTCTTACAACCTCCTGACTCTTGACGAGAATCTTTTGTCGATCGTCTATCGACTCTGGTTTAAATGCGGATGTCACCACGAATAAACAGCCCTCCTAAATCCCTAGTTTAATCGGTATTTACCAGGGTATTCTTAATCAATCTGTTGCCGAGGTGGATTCGGCATGCTAGATCTCAACCCGCAACACTATGCTTTCCCAGAATTTATGGAGTTTTTTTATGACAAATGAAAAAGACAACACTACAGACCTAGTTATTGACGATGGCTGTCCAGAATGGGCTGTAGAACTGATTCAGAAGATTTACGTGCTTGCAATTGAATCAGGTGACGTCAAAAACCCCGAGTCTAATGAGTGGGCGACCACCAGTCACGAGAAACTGCTTAAACTTGCCGGTCATATGGATGAATCTGCGGGAATGGATATTGAACAGGAAACCTCAGCACTCTTTGAGCGCGTGGCTCGCGGTCTTTCGAGCGAAGACTTCACCCCAGATGAGATCGCATTTATGATCAACTCCCGCATTCCAACGGGCAGTAAACTGAAATACTGTAGTGCTTCTGAAGTGTTAGCTGCACTTTAAGACTTGTAACCCTAGAACTGGTGCAGTTAATTGTGTTTGAAAACTTAACTAGCACCACTCTTAGGATAATTTACGAATAAATTCATAAATCTGCGAACAAGTGTCTGTCATTGACAAAATGCACTCGCTTTAAATTGCAGTTAACTGTTTGAATTTTATGAAGAAACTATGTTTAAAACACAATTAAATCGACCAGTTTGTTTGACCCTAGAATTACTTTCCTGTGATTACTAATTCTAAACCAACGTCATAGGCGCCACATCCAGACACCCAGATTTGATGATTACATAGGGCCCGTATTTTGTACTTGTCGCTTTCAAAATCATTCATTGCAGTTTCGGTTTCGTTACAAACTTTCATCTGGGCTAATTGATCTTTATTAGAATATGCCTTTAAGCACAGATTCACTCTGTGTTCTTCACCCTGGCTCAGCCCATTCTTAAGGGTGATGAGTAAGCCTGCGTCATAGGCTCCGCAACCGGAAGTCCAAATATTATTACTGCATCGGACAGAAAGATCATCTTGGCCAGCGAGCGTCGTAGCAATATCTTGACATGTTTTCATATTTTTTGTTTGGTCTGCATTGTTATCTGCTTTCAGGCAGATATTTACGCCATTACTGCCTTCGTTTGGGTTTGCCTCCGCAACCGCAGCGGTACTTAAATTAATCGCGAGAAAAAGTCTAAACAGATATTTCATGGATTGGGCCCTTTCGCTTATGTCTGATTGACGGCCATAACTAATTTTGCCGGCAACCGTTACCACGCCGTCAGGCGACGTGCACTCTTTTTTTAGACCTTCACAGAACTGGTGCAGTTAATTGTGTTTGAATACTTAACCAGGACCGCTCTAAGGATAATTTACGAATAAATTCATAGATCTGCGAAAAAGCGTCTTTCACTGACAAAATGTACTTGCCCAAAATCACAGTTAATAGGTTGAATTTTATGAAGAAAATCGGTTTAAAACACAATTAAATCGACCAGTTTGGGGTATTTTGATATTGAGAACGATTCTCATTAATGTTAGGCTGGTATTTACCGATAAACCTCATGTGAGCTTTTAATCTGCCTCTTGGAAATCTATTTTTCGAAGGACCTCATTCATGATTATTTGCCTGTGTAAATCCGTTAGTGACCGCAAAATCCGCGAACTCGCAGATCAGGGTGCATCTTATCGCGAAGTCGTTCATCAATCACAGGCGGGAACATGCTGCGGGGCTTGCACGCTGGATGTGCAAGACATCGTTAAACGTTGCCGCCGCCCATCCCCCGAACGCAAAGACGATCAAGACTCTTGATCTATGTGATGTTCCTACATTATGGTGGAATACAAAGGGGTGCTTATTATGACCTCAAAATCCACTGTTCTCGGCCAATTACAGCTCAAATTATTGCTTGTTTTGCTTATGACAGGCTGTGGCCGCATTGCTGCGCCACAGCTCCCTGGACATCTGTCGATTGTTGGTGGTCAACCGACGAAACCAGGAGAATACTCCGAGGTCGTCGCCTTACTTTACCGTGAGACCCCTATCTGCAGCGGAACAGTCATTAGTCCACGTCATATTCTCTCAGCGGCCCACTGCGTCGAACGTTTTATTCAGAGTCCGTTGACTTCAGAGAGCCTTAGCGATTTAGTTATTTTTATCGGTGAAAATGCCAGTCATCCCACGAGTGGTCAGCTCTTCTCTATAAAAAAGATTTCCATTCATCCAGAATTTTGGCGGAGTTATTTGAGTAGCAATGATTTTGCACTTATTGAAACGGACCTCGAACTTCCAACACCTGCAGCTCCACTTTTTGTCGAACGATGGAACTCTCCTCGTTTTATTCCGGCGACAGACGTCGCTATTGTTGGTTTTGGATTAACCAATTCAGATGATGACCGTACTACAAGTTCTTCAGGTATCAAAAACCGTGCTTTGTCTAAAGTCGACGGATTCGCTGGCGATGATTTGTATGTAGGTAATGATCAATCGGATACCTGCTCCGGTGATAGCGGCGGACCGGTCTTTTTAGAAAACAATATCAACCAGCGCGCCCTTGCTGCAGTCACCTCCCGAGGTCCGTTTCCTTGCGCACAGGAGCGGGAGCCTGGAATTGCAACGCTCGTTCACGCTGGCATTTGCTGGATCTCCGAAATCGTCGATCCAAGTAACCCGGCTTGGCAGTCGGCCTGCGCGAGGCAACGCGAGGGTTCCGTGCTTTCTCGGGATGAAGTAAATGTCCACACCACAATTTTAGATCTCGCAAATCGCAATTTAAAAAATCTCGATGCTTTAAAAGAATTCACTCAAATTGAATCTCTCGATTTATCGAACAATCAGATTAGCGACGCGTCCGTTCTTCTGAATCTGCCGAACCTAAAAACCCTCGATCTTCGGAATAATCGCATCGCCGATCTAAGTATTTTTTCTAAGTTTAAACAACAGGGCGTGAACGTCATTGGCGCATTCACTCAGGAAATCAATCTCAGTCAAACAGAATATTTGCGACTCTCGTCGCTCGGGTCTGCAGCAGGAGTTGACAATCGCGCTACCATTCTGGCTCTGCGTGAGAAGCTCACTAATGGAAGCGCAGAACGAAAAGGTCGCGATCTTGCGATGAGGCGTATTGTTGGTTTAAACAATAAAGGAGTTCGTAGTCTTGCCTCATTGTCAAACCTGGAAAACATAGAGCGCCTGTTACTACGGGGAAATAACACCATCACGGATTTCTCTCCTCTATTATCCTTACCACGCCTTAGGTTTCTAGATATCCGTGACATAGAACCTCCCACGGACCCTCTTCAGCTCGAAGTTCTTGAGACTTTAAGAGCGCGGGGTGTCCAGATTGCAACGAGTGAACCAATTGGAACATAGTCATCCGCAAAACAGTCCAGCTCAGAAAAGCACAAGACTCACTCAGCTTATTCCTCCTGCCGGAGATGTGATATTTGATGGTGACTGCGGTATCTGTGCCGTTCTTGTTCGGATTCTTCAAAAACTAGATTTTGCAAAGAGACTGCAATTCTTGGCCTCAAATGATCCAGCCACCTTTGCAGTACACCCTGGCTTTCCGATTGAGCGCGCAAAGTCCGAGCTTCTCGCCTTCGACAGCCGCAGCGGCTGGTATGGCGGATGGCAGGCATGTGAATGGATTTTACTACGCCTGCCAATCTTTTGGCTTTTTGTTCCGCTCACTCTGATCCCCGGGAGTGGATGGCTGGGAGATCGTGTCTATAAATACTTCGCCCTGCGCAGAACTAAGATTTCATCATTCCTTGGCTTGAATGCATGCCGTGTCTCCGATAGCATAGGCCGAACCAAATAAGAAGGAGCGTTATTATGAAGGGCGATAAAAGAGTCATCGAGGCACTCAACGAAATTTTAACTGGCGAACTCACAGCCATTAACCAATATTTTTTGCATGCACGAATGTGCAAAAACTGGGGCTTTCAAAAAATCGGCGAGAAAGTTTACAAAGAATCGATCGACGAAATGAAACACGCATCGATTTTAACCGATCGCATCCTGTTTCTCGAAGGACTGCCAAACCTTCAAAAGCTTGGGAAACTGCGTATTGGTGAGAATGTCTTAGAACAACTGGAATCCGATCTCGCCATGGAAATGGATGCAATTCCAAGAATGCGCAAAGCGATCGAACTCTGCTGGGAAGTAAGTGATCACGGGACGCGCGACCTTCTTGAGAAAATTCTTGTAAGTGAAGAAGAGCATACAGATTGGTTAGAAACCCAGCTTTCGATTGTCAAAGACATCGGTATTCAGAATTATTTGACTCAGCAGATTGAAATGAGTTAGTAAGCCAAAGTAATAACTGAATATTTATCAATATTGACAAAATTTATAGCATACCATAGAACCTGCCTACGCATTTTATTAATTTAAACCGATAGGCAGGTAATCTCGATGAATTCGCTCAAAAATGTAATTTTGGTTTTAGCACCACTTTTAATTTCTTCGTTTACAGCGGTCGCTTCTACTTCTTCCACAGAAGTCTGGGTACGCGCTTACCACACTCGTTGCAGCTCCTACGATTCAACCGTCGCAGACTTTGATGTTACGTTCCACGATAGCACTCTTCCTTGGGGTACGAAGGTGAAACTAGTTTCGGGCCTCGCTGGCAATGAAGTTTCGAGCCAAGGATTTCGCGATTTTCACTGGGATACAAGTGTTGAACAAGAAATGCACGCTCTTTCCGCGCATACCTGGCAAGCACGTCGTAGCGTCACGTTAGCAAATCGTTCTAATCCAAAACATTATTCGGCTCTTGAATACGTGCTTAAAATCGAAGAACCCGGCAAAGATAGTTATTACGCAACCATCAGCAACGGTGACTACTGGCGTACTGCGACTGTTACCAACAATCTTCATTGTGCAAGCGGCGGCGTATTGCCAGCATTCCAAAAAGTCGAAGTACAAGCTGCGAAATAGAAATCCCGTAGTTTAGGAATCGAGAAGTTGCCACCGAATTGGCTCGATTCCGTTCGCTTTTAAGTAAGCATTTGTTTTTGAAAACGGTTTACTACCAAGAAATCCGCGATGAGCACTTAGTGGTGAAGGATGCGGTGATTCAATCACTAAGTGTTTACTGCGATCAATAAATGCACCTTTCTTCTGTGCATACGACCCCCATAAAATAAACACTAAGTGCTCACGTTCCTCGGCGAGAACGTGAATAATCCGATCCGTAAAAAGCTCCCAGCCCTGCCCTTGATGACTTGCCGCTCGCCCAGATTCCACTGTTAAAACACTATTTAGCAGCAAAACCCCTTGGCGCGCCCAGCTTTCGAGATGGCCATTGCGAGTGATTGGTATCCCGAGATCTGAATGCAATTCTTTATAGATATTGAGTAAGCTCGGCGGCAACGGCACGCCAGGTGGAACTGAAAACGACAGCCCGTGTGCCTGACCAGGTCCATGATAAGGATCCTGTCCGAGAATAACCACCTTCACATTATCAAACGACGTGATATTTAAGGCAGCAAAATAATCCTGGCCTTTTGGAAAGATCACCTTTTTTTCAGCTTTTTCATGCGTCAAAAACGTTTTTAGTTTTTGCATATATGGCGCCTTGAATTCATCCGCTAGACGTGACTTCCAGGAGTCCTCAAGTTTAATTTCCGCAGCTGTCATGCAAAGCACCCTCCTCTAACATTTGCCTCGTAGCTTTAGGCATGCCATAGTAGCTTGCGAATTTGAAGCTCTTTATAATTGCAAAGAATGCCTTTCATGCTGCGTTATCGCAATGCGAGTTTAATCCTATTATTTTTACTGATTGCTGCTTTTTTTATAAGCGTTTGCGTCGGTGCAGAATCTTTAAACACTCTCTTGCAACAAGATCACTGGTCCTTTATTTGGGATTTGAGAATCCCGCGAACTCTGACCGCCTTCGGTGCAGGTGCTGCGATTGCCATCTCCGGTGTCCTAAGCCAAGCACTCTTTAGAAATGCCCTCGCGACACCTTCGATTCTTGGGACCGAGGCCGGGGCTGGTTTCGGGCTTGCGGTCTGTGCTGCGAGTTTTGGTTTATATGCGAACCAAAATCTGGTTATGGTAAGTACAATTATGGGTGCAGCCGCTGCGACGGCGATTGCCCTAACCTTTGCTCGCGGTCCGCAACCTCTGATCAGACTTTTATTAGGTGGCTTCGCTTTAAATGCATTCTTGGCTGCAGGAACCGCGATGATTACAAGTTGGTTGATGGAAGCCGGACAGGGCATGAATATCTATCACTGGCTTTTGGGCTCGTTCTCGGCCCGCAGTTGGGACCATGTTATTCTTATTTTCCTCGCAGTCTCTATTGGCGGACGCGCTAGTATGGCCGTCGCCACTAAACTCGATATGCTTGCGCTGGGAGACGAGGCCGCGATCACCAGTGGCATCAACCTGCCAGCGTTGCGTCGATTAACGTTTATCCTTATCGCCGTACTCGTCGGCACGAGTATGAGTGTGGGCGGAGCACTTCCCTTTGTGGGCTTGATTGTCCCGCATTTCATTCGCATGCAAACTGGTCCGCATATACGACCACTCATTTTAAATAGTGCCATGGGTGGTGCCATTTTGGCCCTGCTCGCCGACGTCGCTGCCCGAACTCTCCGCGCACCGGTCGAACTGGACGTTGGCTTACTGACGACATTGCTCGGCGCACCGTATTTTCTATGGTTATTGAAACGGGAGACAAGCACGCAATGATCAAACTCGATCAGGTTTCAGTGCAAAGCTCAGCCCATGCTCTACTTTTAAACCAAGTTAGCGCCAGCATCTCATCGGGCGGGTTTCACGTGATTTGCGGACCAAATGGCAGTGGTAAAACGACCTTGCTGCGTTCATTATGCGGTCTTCAAGAGTTAACAGCAGGCAGTATTTC
Source organism: uncultured Polynucleobacter sp. (assembly GCA_964624705.1). Taxonomy (GTDB): domain Bacteria; phylum Bdellovibrionota_B; class Oligoflexia; order Oligoflexales; family RGVZ01; genus CAMDKS01. Next base: position 10,131 of record CAZUYQ010000092.1, on the reverse strand, counting down.
TTATAAAAATAAATCACTCAACGAGTTTACAAAACGCGACATAGCTAAATTATTATCATGGGTTCCTGCAGAACAGCCCCTCCATTTTGCATACTCGGTCAGCGATGTTGTCTCTTGGGGACGTTGGCATGTGCATCAGGGTATACCCTCTAAGATCGATCAAAAAATAATCGCCGAAGCGATGGATGCGATGAATATACAATCTTTCGCCGACCGCAATGTGAACGAACTCAGTCTAGGCGAACAAAAACGAGTTCACTTAGCCCGTGCGATCGCAGCTGATACTCCGTACCTGCTTCTTGATGAGCCCTCTGGTCCCTTAGACGCAGGTATCACCTTAGACATTATGGAATGGATTCGGAATACGACAAGAACCCAGAATAAAACGGTAATTGCTAGTCTTCATGATTTGTCGCTGATTGCAAATTTTGCTGATACCGTGACTCTTTTGGCAGCCGGCCGGGTCCTCGGTCATGGCAGCATCGACGATATTTTCACAGCCGCTCATATCGAGTCAGCCTTCGGCGTCAGGCTCCATCAGACCAAGACTGATGACGGAACATTAATTTTATTGACGCGCTCCAATTAATTGTAGAGATCCAGATCAACTAACGATAGCGTATCTTTCATAGAAATAAATCGGCTATCGGGAGGCCCATGAGCCAGTCGCATTTTTGGTGGGAGCGAAGTGATCTTCGGTATGTAGATGGACACCTCACCTTTGCGGGAGTACGTCTTAACGACGTTGTTCGCTCGGCAGGAATTGTCCCGAGTTTTGCTTACAGTTCGAGTCGCATGATTGCCAATGCCACTCGTTTGAAAAGCGCCCTTACTAGCCATCAAATCCCGGTAAAAATGCATTTTGCTGTGAAAGCGAACAGGTTTCAACCACTCCTTGCAAAGCTCTTAGTCAGTGGTGAATTGGGAATAGATTGCTGTTCACCGGCAGAAGTTTTACATGCAAGACAATGTGGTTTTGCCGAAAATCAAATTAGTTTTACCGGCACCGCCACCAGCCGCGAAGATTTGCAGATTCTTGCCCGTCATCCACAACTGACGATCAACTGTGATTCCTTGAGCCAAATCAAGCAACTCGGCGAATTGACGCCGGGCCGTAGTATTGGCTTGCGCATCAATACAGGTGTTGGCATTGCGTACCGCAGTAATCCACGCTTGCAATATGCAGGTAAAGAGCGGGCGACAAAATTTGGTATTTACGAAGACCATTTTGACGAAGCCTTGGCGCTAGCAAAGTCAGCTGGCCTAAAGATAACTGGCCTTCACTGTCACAGCGGATGGGGTCTGCAAAATAGTCAGTTAGAGCTCATCGACCAGGCTTTTATCAAACTTCGCTCTTTCACAGATCGAGTGCAAGATCTTCAGTATCTGAATATTGGTGGCGGTCTCGGCATTAAATTAACAGCTGATGATGAAGGTCTCGATGTCTCGAAATGGGCTGCTGTCGTGGAGCGCTGCTTTGGCAAGATGATTAAAGAGCAAGGCGTCAAATTGCAAATGGAACCTGGCGACTATCTTGCAAAAGATGCTGGTGCTCTACTATTGACTGTGACCGCCATCGAAAAAAAACGCGATACAACTTTTGTTTATGTAAACGGTGGCCACAATCTTTATTGTGGACCTGCCCAGTATGATTTACCGCTGATTCCTGTTCCGCTTGAGCGTCGTCCGGCCGACGGCAACCGGTACACGATTGCCGGAAATATCAATGAAGCCATCGATCTTTTTGCAACAGATGTCGAGCTGCCAGGCATTAAGGTGGGCGATGGTATTGCACTGCTCAATGCTGGTGGTTATGGAGCAACGATGGCAAGTAATCACTGCATGCGCGGCAGCTATGCTGAATATTTGTTGGATTAGGGCTAGGCGGCAAAATGATTGGACTCAAACCGCTGCATCAGCGCCTCCCACTCCTCCTGGTCTTCGATGTCTAAGATATGAATTCCCAGATATGCTTTTTCAACACCATCCGCAGGCGAATGGCGAACAACTTTTGCCGTTGCACGAATTTTACCAAAAAGCAGGCTATTATCAGGATAGAATATAAGCTCTAGAAGCGTTCTGTTTTGGAACGGCAATGATGACGAGCCCTCATCAATTTTGAGCAGCGCTCCACTACGAGAGACATTTACACTATGCATGGGAAATGGAATTCTTGTACCCAAGGTCATCACTTCTACGCGCAAATTCAAGCCATATCTCTCAGGCGTCGTCGCCCGCGAAGTATCCCAAAGTTTTGCTAGTAAGTCATTCATAGTCCCCGGTCCCCAGTCATAACTAAGGGGGTGCTCCCCTAGTTAAGAAATCTTATCGGGTAAACTTGGCAAAAATTTACATTAAATATTTAATTTCATATGATTCAAATAGTTACATCAGTGAAGGGGTGTTTCTGAGATTTATGAAATATTCTAGAGACTCCGGATTCATCAGGGCGGACTTGTTAGGGATCTCTTGCCCGTGAATCGCCTGTGTTGCGGCAATTTCGACCTTCTTCCCACTTCTTGTGTACGGAATATCTGCGACTTGCAAGACCAGGGCAGGTACATGCCGTGGAGTGAGCTCTTTCCGGATTTTGGTTTTGATTTCCTGAGCACGTTCTGCGCTTAGGTTCTCACCGGCCCTTAATTTTACAAACAACACAATCCTCACATCATCCCGCCAATTCTGACCGACAGCAATAGAGTCGGCGATATAAGGAATTGTTTCAACGGCGCGGTAAAGTTCTGCGGTACCGATTCTCACTCCACCAGGATTTAGGGTCGCATCCGATCTGCCGTAAACAATCACCCCTCCGCGTTCTGTGATCTCAACGAAATCGCCGTGACGCCAAACATCGCGATTCTTATAGTGATTGAAATAAGCATTCCGATACTTTTCTCCGTTAGCATCATTCCAAAAACCAACAGGCATCGAGACGAATGGTTTGACACAAACAAGTTCGGCTTTTTTGCCCCGAACGGGGCGACTTTCATCTTCCCATGCTTCGATGGCCATGCCTAAGCCCGCACATTGAATTTCACTCGAGTGAACTGGCAAGGTTGGATTACCCAACATAAAGCAGGAAATAATATCAGTTCCACCGCTGATCGACGCCAAATGAACATCTGGCAAGAACTTATAAATCCATTCAAAGTGCGCGGGAAGAAGCGGAGACCCTGTGCTTAATATACATCGCAGATGCGGCAGCAACCCGTTAGCGGTTGGCTCCCCGTACTCTGAAGTCATGCAGGTACCAATAAATTTTGGACTTGTGCCAAAATGAGTAAGCTGTTCTTTGCGGGCCAGGTCCCAGAGGCGCTCTGGCGTGGGGTGAGTTGGCGAACCATCAAACGTCACCACTCTTGCACCACAACCAAGTGCTGAGACCATCCAGTTCCACATCATCCAACCACAAGTGGTAAAGAACATCAGACGATCGCCCTTGCGAATATCGGAGTGAAGCATCAGTTCTTTTTTATGCTGAAGCAAGGTCCCACCAACACCATGCACAATGCATTTTGGTAAACCCGTAGTACCCGATGAAAATAAAATAAACTGCGCATCAGAAAATTTGCGCGGAGCAAAATCTATCGATAATGGCTGTGATTCAGTTTTTCCGGACACAGAGACGGAATCATAAAATGCGGCAAATTCATCAAACTCGCCTACTTGTTTTTTTGCGAGTGGGTCTGAGACGATAATCTTTGCTTGAGGTGAGAGTCGTTCTAAAACTGGAAATAGATTACTGCCTACATCGTTTTCTTTACCGTTATAAATATAACGCTTGGTCACAAACACAACTTTGGGAGCAATTTGACTTAATCGATCAAATACCCCGGTACTACCAAAATCAGGAGAACAAGACGCCCAAACCGCTCCCAAAGAAGCCGTGGCCAGCATCGCAATGATCGCTTCAGGCCCATTGCTCAGAACACCTGCGACGCGGTCATCGGGAACCACACCAAGTTTTTTAAGCGCTTCAGCACAACGAGCTACGGCATTCCATAATTGGCGAGCGGTAAATTCTCTTCGGTCGAGTCCTTCTGCGTGACAAACTAAAACAATATCGTCACTAGGAGCGGGTAATAAATTTGCAGCAAAATTGAGCCTTGCCTCTGGAAACCATGTGGCACTTCGTATCGAAGGACCGGGTGCGAACGCCTTAGTTGGCACCTGCTGCCACTGAATACCAACAAATTCCGACAATAATTCCCAAAACAGATCGAGATCCTGCACCGTCCAGGCATGAAAATCTTGATACGAAATAAACTCCCGCTTGATGCGCGAGGTCACAAAATTCTGAAAGGAATTCATTAATGTTTGATGGACGCGCTGTGGCGACGGCGTCCAAAGAGCAGTGGTCATTCAAATCTCCACATATTTTAATCTCGAGTCGATTGCCTACGATTACAGACTAGGCGAAAATCATTGTTTGGATCTTTATCTAAATTTTCAAATATAATGGTTAACTCTTCCGTTCTAGGCTTCATAATTCCAATTAACTTTTCATTCGAGCTCGCTTGACTCAGATTCGAAATGGAAAGAATCACCTGTCCATTTTTAGAGTATCGCGCTAAACCTTCCATCGTCCCGAGCTTCAATTCGAGAAATTCTTTTGACTTAGAAAGAAACCCGGTCATTTGAGCAAGTTTAGGCATCGCCTTGGTTTCATCACCAATATGGCTATACTGAGTGAATGAACAATTCACTATTGCACCATTTGCGATAGCAAAAGAAGTTGAGGAAAAAAGTAAGCAACAGATATATAGCAAATTTTTCATGCACTCTCCCAAAGAATTTAATAGGCCTGAGAGTAAAGCCTACTCAAATTCTACGCATTGTTGAAGAGCGAATAATAAAGATAATTCCTAAGAACGTCCGGATTTATCTAGCATCCTCGCAATCTCACGCAGTCGTTCCATTCCCTTACCCGACAAAACCTTTGCGTCTTCTTGAACATCAGATGTCTTTTGTGAACCCGATGACGTAGAAGAATAGGACTGTGCAGCTACAGCCCGAGGGACGGGTGCATCTTTATGATGCTGTTCTCGCACCATGTGCGCTGTATCTTCTTGAGGGGAGTGGCTCTTAGACCCAACGCGCCGTGATTCCTGAGCACGAGGCTCCACATCGCGAAGTGGTTCACGCCGAGCACCCGTCACCGCGCCTTCAATCACCTCACCGACCAGATTCCGACCATTTAAATCATCTAAGCGTCGTTCCACCATTTCTTGAGTCACGCCAAAGACCTTGGCTATGGATTCGTTGGTAAGCTGCTTTTCTTTCGCTCGTTTTAACATCGACGATGGCATCAACACAGCACCAGCAAAGCGGTCTGCTTGATCTTCTAACGCAAATTGTTGCGCGGTTACACCGGCCGAAGACGCTGTATGAGTGTAGCGGCTGGAAGGCAAAACTTCTTCGCGGTAGCCACTTGCCGTCCACTCAGACTTTGCAATCTTCGGTTGAACATGCAGAATAAAATGTCCGAGTAAATGCGCTAGGAGAAATGCTTCCTCGGTTTCAGAAAGCCCCTCGCGCACCGCAAAACTACATTGGACCGCCCCGCGCTCATCGCGAACCGCGATGCGTCCGAAGTCTTCCATATTCATGCGAACGACACCGATGCCATAGCGACGCAATAGCGCATCACTATTAAACTTCGGTGTGGTCGCTTGGTCACCACAGAAATAAGTTCGAGTTAAAATGCCGAGACGTTCGATGTCGCCGGATTTTACTGCAGCACTAACCTCTGGAAATATTGCAAGCATAAGTGGCCTCCTGCCTTTATTTTACCATGCTATGGGCCAGGAATAAAACATGCTAACCACCTGTTATTACTTTAATATTTAAATCACCTCAGTTTACGGCTCCCTATTCCGATGCTCTAGTTATGGCAACGACGCCAAACTCAGGCGGCGGACGACGGGCGAACTGGAATAGTAAAGGGGCGGACCCATGGCGAATTTTCAAATTAAATTTCAAGAACGACGCATTGCCGAACGCAAGAGGTTAACCGGGTTGATGCCCGGAAAATTCCGCATCAGCGGCAAAGAGGCTTCCGCTAGACCTGTCGATCTCTCAGAGCATGGCCTAGGGATCTTGGTAGCCAAAGAATATGCTATTGGCACACCTGCAGAATTAGTCATTCAAGACATTATCATTCCTTTAGAAATTAAATGGTCACAACCCGATTTCGGCAAACACGATTTATGGCGTTACGGCCTCGTATGTAGCGATCCTAAACTCAATCTCATTGATATATTCTCGGAATGCGGCTGTTTTAAATAAAAATCTGTTACTGAACGAACCACACTGGTACGATCTATGAATGAATTATTTTTACTTCATTCAAGTTTGTGCCACTGTGGTTCTTTTTTTTATGATTTGCCCTAGGGCGGTTTATGCACAGGCACGTATTGCACCTCCCTCTCTAGAATTCTCCGAAATTCCTTCAAACTCAGAGCAGATTCCGACGACTCAATCCATGCAGATAGATGCTAGTAGTCCAATTCCAGTGAGATTATGGAACACTATGCCGTTTTTTCACTGGCAGGAACTAGATGAGCGATTTCTTGGCAGCGCTGATCAGAATCGCTTTGAAGTCGATCGCCGCATCCTGATAGGTTTCCTGCACCACCCTGCAGAGGGGGCTCCCGAGTGGATGCTTGAATTGGGCCGTCAAGCTGACTTCCAGTCATCAGGAAGGTTTATAAGTAAGGCCACTTACAATCTCGAAAAAGCCTTTCCAGACCTGCGTCCAGGAAATTCGGATAAATTAGCGTCCTGGTTGGCGCTAAGCTCAATCGTAGGGCGCAATCGGCACGTCTTTCATTTGCCCGAACTTGGTTGGACCTGGAAACAACTTTCCAGCGGCCTTGTGATTGATTTTATAGCACCAACTCTCGCACGTGTCGGCTATCATGAGGATCAGTGGACCGCTACTATCGGCGTACGACAAAATTGGCGTATTAAAGATGATGCCGCACGTGACGCGGGATTCTACATTGCTCCCGAACGTATTCTACTCGTTGAGGCGACGCGAGAATTAGAATACGGATTTAGCATGAGTTTTTCAGCAGGTCTGCAGCTTGCGGAAACCACTCGCCCACATGTCGGTTTTGGCATGGCGTGGGCTCCTCGCGATTAACGTGGCTTGTACTCCAATTACCAACCAGATACACTGTTTTCACGTTATGCAAAGTAAAACCAACTCAAATATTTATTTGCTTATCCGTGCTGAAATCCGCCGCATCGCGTGGGATCTCGGCAAGCACCTCACCTTATTTGTGAGTGCTGCTGCCCTTGTCGCTTTATTTTTTTATATCTTCAAAGATTTCGTTGGCGAACAACTTGCCACGCTCAGTCCGACAACTTCCCAACGGGGTCTTAACTTTTTAGGGTTTATGGGCGCCATCTTAAGCGGCGTTTCCGCAGCAACTATGTCGCGCAATTTGATGACTCCGCCCCGCAGTTTCCTACCGTTCATGACACGCACCGGAGCGTCCTCGTCCTCGATTAAAAGACATATTCAAGGGACTATTTTACTTCCCGTGATTCTTGCTGCATGTTGTGCCGGAATTTGGGCGTATGTCCTCGGCGCTTCCCACATTGTGCTTTGTATGTTTGTGCCACCAGTTATTCTGAGCCTTAGGTCGAAGAATCTCAATGTGCGTATTCAGAAGAGACCCTTCGCCCTAAGGCTCAGAATGACGGAGGCTCCACTCCGCATCACTGACTGGCGGATGTATCAGATCCTGAACCATGCCATGCCTGGTCGCGGATTTATGATTCTCGCGATTGCCGGCGCTTGTGTTCTACCCTTTGCCGCCTTGATAAGACCTCATCCATTTCTTCTCCAAACCCTTGCGCTCTGTGTTGGGGTGATCGCGAGTTTTGGAATAGTTTACGCCGTTGCGGCGGATCTACCTGGTGCATGGTTTGAACGCCAAGCAGGTCTTACGCATAAAAAATGGAGCGATTCATGGCAAAAAATCGCTAATTATTTAAGTGTCATCCTGGTGATCTCAGGGTTGATTGCACTACTGATCTCGTCGTCCGAAACCAGAATGCAGATTCTCGCACTGCCCATCATTGCGGGATTTTTGCCCTGGCTCATACCCTCACTCGTATTGCAGATTGATGGTCGAGCCCGGGGAACAAACCTTATGGTGGCCGTATTGGTAGGTCTCTTTATTGGCACCGCGATGATCGCAACTCCTTGGGCAGCTTTGGTTGTACCTATCTTAAAGTCTCAGGCCGCTGGTTACCAAAACGGGCGTTTTTATCGTGCATAAAAATAAAAGCTTAAGAGAAAAGAAATAGACATGCTTAAACTTCAAGAATTATCCAAACAATATCATGGTGGATTTCAGTTTGGTCCTGTGTCGATCGAAGTTCCATCGGGCTCGACTGTGGCGGTATTCGGCTGCAACGGCGCGGGAAAATCAACGATGTTCCAAATGATCACAGGCAATAGTGATCGCACAGCTGGCGCAGCGTTTTGGAGCGATCAGAAAATTTCGCCTGATGCCGTCGAACTCAAACGAAAAATGGGCTATTTGCCGCAAGAAAGCGATCTCCCAGCTTGGGTCACACCGCAGGAAATTCTAACCTGGTGTGCAAACCTTCACGAACTAAGCGATGCAACGGTCCAAGCATCCTTAGAACGCTGGGATATTACGGCCTGGGCCAAACGTCCGTTGGCGGCGTGCTCGCACGGGATGCAAAAGCGCGTGGGTCTGGCACTTGCGACCATGCACGATCCTGAATTACTTATTTTGGACGAAGCATTCAACGCACTTGATATTTTGCATACCAGGACTTTAGAGCTCCTTATTCGCAAGCGCGCTCAGGATGGCAAAACAACCCTGATTAGCACTCACACACCCCTACTCGCTGCAGTACTCTGTGACAGCGCATGGGTTCTGGAAGCCGGTAAACTCAAACTTCTCGACGCTTGGGTGGGCGCAACATTAGAGCAACGTACCATGCTTATTGAGGAAGAATTTTTTGCAAAATAACGCAGCTGAATCGACATTTTCGGATAAACCTTTGGAAATGCGTACGCTCTTCCAGATTGGTCGGACCTACGCCCTACCCCAGTGGAAATGGTATGTGGGTGGCGTCGTTGCTCTTATTGTAACGAATATCATCATGCTAGAAATCCCACAGATGGCGAAGAAGATCGTCAACGTGATCGCTGCGTCCGAGCCCTTAGGGGAATACACCTGGCTTGCTGCAGGAATTGTTGGTCTCGGTTTTCTACTGGTCTTTATCCGCACAATATCGCGTGTTTTCATTTTCTGGCCTGGACGCACCTTAGAGGCAGCTGTCAAAGACGATGTTTTCTCGCATATTTTAAGGGTGCCAAGCAATCTTATCGCACGCTTTGGTCTTGGTGATTTAACGTCGCGATTAAGCAATGACGTGACTCAATTGCGAGTCTTCTTTGCTTTTGGCGCTTTGCAGGTGCTAAACGTCATTTGCATGATGACATTTACGATTGCAAAGATGGCTAGTATCAATGGCATCTTGACGATCTTAACTGTGACCCCCTTGGTGGTCATGCTGGTGATCACCCGCTTTGTTATGCCGATTCTCTATAAAGCCATGCGTGACGCCACCGAAGCAACGGGACGGTTGACCAACCGAGTTACGGAAGCCTTTGTCCATGTCAACGTGATTCAAGCATCTTGCGCAGTGGATGCATTCGTCGATCGCACGGCGGTTGAAAGTCAGAAT
>CAZUYQ010000092.1:0-368 GCA_964624705.1 uncultured Polynucleobacter sp. | reverse complement strand
CAGTCAAACTGCGAAATTTTATTTTCCCGCTGATGACCATCATGGCCGGACTTTCCGAGTTCGCCATTTTAACTTGGGGTGGTTCTGAGGTTCTCGCAAATCGTCTCTCGATCGGCGATCTCATGGCCTTCAATATTTATATCGGGATATTGATTTTTCCTTTTACCTCGATCGGTCTTATTTTAGCAGTCTATCAACGGGCAAAACCGGCCGCCGAACGACTTGGCGAAGTAGCTGCGTTACAGGCTGAATCTGATCGTTCGACAGTGACCATGGCGAATCTTGCAAGCGAAATTTCGCGGCAAAAATCCAATAAACCGATTATATCGATCAAGAATCTTAAATATGAATTTATTGCGAATAGGCCC
>CAZUYQ010000091.1:15964-21392 GCA_964624705.1 uncultured Polynucleobacter sp. | reverse complement strand
TAGCGACGGCGAGGCAGGAGCCATATGAGAGCCGAGCGGTCCGAGACCGGGTGCAGTGATTTGATTTGCTAATTTATCAGGCTGCTCAGTCGGCTTTCCTAAATTTTATTCCAGTGTGGTGTCCTGATTTGTACTGATTTGTATTTTATTCCAGTGTGGTGTCCTGATTTAACCTGATTTGTATTTTATTCCAGTGTGGTGTCCTGTTTTAACCTCTCCTTGGTTACAACCGCTCGAAAATTCCCGCAGCACCCATACCAGTACCAATACACATCGTTACAAGGCCCCATTTCTGGTTATCTCGTTTCATGCCGTGTAAGAGCGTTGCAGTGAGTTTCGCACCGGTTGCTCCTAGTGGATGGCCGAGTGCAATCGCTCCACCAGTGAGGTTCACACGTTCGGGATCTAATTTTAGATCCCGAATCACCGCCAACGCCTGAGCTGCGAATGCCTCGTTTAATTCAATGCGCTCGATTTGATCTGGTTTGATACCAGCAATCTTACACGCTTTAGGAATCGCAGCGATGGGACCGATACCCATAACCCGCGGTGGTACGCCGGCTGCAGAAAACCCGGCGAAACGAGCCATCGGAGTGAGATTATGTTTACGAACGAATTCTTCAGAGCAAACAAAACACATCGCGGCGCCATCAGACATTTGAGAGCTATTGCCAGCCGTGACGGTGCCACCAGCCATCAGGAATGCTGGTTTTAATTTTGCGAGCGCCTCATAAGTGGAGTCAGCCCTTGGTCCCTCGTCAGTATCAATAGTCGATTCTCTGATATCAACTTTACCGCCGTCTTTGGGCAGACGAGCCTCGACTTTAATGGGAATGATCTCGTCCTTAAACCAACCCTTAGCAATCGCTTGAGCCGCTTTTTGGTGCGAGGCAAACGAGAAGCGGTCCTGATCTTCACGTGAGACTTTGAAGTCGACCGAGACGTTCTCAGCCGTCATTCCCATCCCCAAATATGCTTCTGGTAGCATATCGTTCATGCGACGACCGCCAACAACTTTGTGACCCATCATCGGCACTAAACTCATACTCTCAGTACCACCGGCCATTATACAATCTGCTGCACCGCTAATAATTCTTTCGGCAGCCATCGCGATCGTCTGCAAGCCCGACGAACAAAATCGATTCACTGTGACCGCTGGAACAGACTCAGGCATCCCAGCCAGTAGGACGCAGAATCTTGCGACGTTCATTCCTTGCTCTGCTTCAGGCATCGCACAACCGATGATTACGTCTTCAATCAATGCCGGATCCAAATTTGGAGTTGCGGCAAGAATCCCCTTCATGACGTCGGCACAAAGATCATCCGGGCGTTTTGCCCGAAAACCACCGCGAAAGGCCTTAGTAACTGCACTACGCTTAGCAGACACAATATAAGCAACTCGTTGAGTCATGACGTTATCCTCCTTTTTTGTAGGTTAATTGCGAACCGGCGAACCTGTTTTTAGCATGCCTTCGATACGTGCGAATGTTTTCTCAGTCTGACAAAGTTCCAAGAACGCCTCGCGTTCGAGATCGAGAAGATACTGCTCACTCACGGCAAGGCCTCCATCGATTTCGCCGCCGCAGAGAACGCGTGCCACTCGTTCCGCAATAAAAGCATCATGACGTGAAATTTGTTTTTGTTCGGTCATGTTGTAAAGCATCATGCGGAAGGTCTGCACTCCTGGATCGCCGACCACTTTGATTTCTGCTCTTGGTGTCGGTGGAACATAACCGCAGGAAATCATATGCAGGGCCTGAGCCTTAGCACGGGCAATGATATGATCTTTCGAAAGCGAGATCGTTGTTGTGCCTTTATCATATAGGCCCATCTCGACCGCTTCGTGAGGTGACGTAGAGGTGCGAGCCATGCCGATAAGCAGGAACATCCGTTGTAAGAACTGCGTCGGATCGGGTCTCTCTGCAAGACTCATCAAATCATAGCAACGCAGTGCTAATTCTTTGGTGCCGCCACCTGCAGGTAGCAGCCCCACACCAATCTCAACAAGTCCGGCATAAGTTTCGCCTGCCATGATGCGATGCGAGCAATGAAGTGCCACTTCGCATCCGCCACCTAGTACCATGCCAAACGGTGCTGCAACCGTCGGAAACGGCGCAAATTTTAACATCTGGGTTGCACCCTGAAAGGTGCGAATAAAGCGGTCTAAGGTTGACCATTCTTTTTTACCGATAATATCTAAAACTTCCTTGAGGTTGGCGCCAGCCGAGAAGGCATCGCCTTCATTACCGACAACAAGCCCACCGAAGCTCTCACCTGTTTTCTGTACCGCTTTAATCATAAACTCAACGATCGAGCTATCGAGTGAATTCATTTTGCTATGGAACGTCAGACAGGCTATGCCGTCACCAATGTCGACGAGCGATGCATTCTTAATTGACATCACAACACGTGGATCTTCGCTGGTCTGAAATTTCGGTAAACGGAAGAGGTGCGGTGGTTGTGGGATTTTACGACGTTTACCCGGTGTTGTTGTTAAAATCTGATCGGTCGCACCGTGGAGTGCCCATTCTGTGCTTCCAGGGACACTGTCATAAAATTTTAACCCTGGCTTGCACCAAGCAGGAAGTTTTACGTTTTCTTTTTTCATGCGTTCGAGAATAGTGTCGTAGCCGAGACCTTGCCATAGCTCAAATGGCCCCATTTCCCAGTTAAAACCCCATTTGATGCCGTCGTCGATGGGCTTAGGAAGTCCACCTGCAATCTCATCTAATAACAGCGCGCTATAAGAGAATGCATCACGCAGGACTCGCCAGACTAACTTTGCACCTGCGTCATCCTGTTGTAAAACCATTTGCAGACGCTTAATTAAATTCTGTTCTTTATTGGCGGCAGCTTGCCAGGGGAATTCAGTGATGTTCTGCTCTTCATAGTTACCCGTCTCGGTGCGTAACGCCAAAATAACGGTTTTACCTTTGGCATCTTTATCTTTTTTATAGCAACCAACGCTATTTGACTTCTGCCCTAGACGGCCATTCTTAATCAGTTCATCCATCCAGCCAGGCATCTTAAACCATTCGCGGTAGGGATCATTCGGAGCGCGGTCGTAAGTATTTTTGGCAACATGTGCGAAAGTATCAAGGCCCACGACATCCATTGTTCTAAAAGAGGCCGATGAAGGACGCCCCATAAGCTTTCCGGTCAGACTATCGACGGTTTCGATATTTAATTTAAGATCAGCCATGGCTTGTAAGGTGGACTGATTGACAAACACACCAATCCGGTTGGCAATAAAGTTTACGGTATCGTAGGCATCAACAATACCTTTGCCGAGTGCTGATTCCGCCCACTCACAAAAGTCTGTCACGAGCTGGCGATTAGTCGTACCGTGCGCAATCACCTCTAATAATTTCATATAACGGGGCGGATTAAAAAAGTGCGTCCCGAAAAAACACTCCTGAAAGTGCTCAGGCATATCGCGGGCAATATCTGCTAAATTAATTCCCGAGGTATTCGAAGTAATGGGGATTCCAGCTTTTGCGTATTCGAGGACGCGCTTAAATAGCTGCTGTTTGACGTCAATCCGTTCCACGACCGCTTCGACAACCCAGTCGCAGTCCCTTAGGACCTGCATGTCGTCCTCAAAATTGCCGGGAATGAGGTTCGAGAGGCAGCTTGCCGTAAATAGAGGCGAAGGCTTCAGGGCTTTTAAATTCTCAATGGCGAGGATCGCCCGGCCTGAGCGAATATTCTTACCCACGATCTTTGCATCCTTAGGATCCTTGGGTGGTTCTGTACTGTGTAGATCAAGGAGATGCACACGCACGCCTGCTGCTGCAAGCAATGCAGAGATTTGTGCACCCATTACCCCAGACCCTAGCACTGCGACGCGGCGGATCTTCATCATGGCGATACCTCACTCGGTTCAAGGGAACCAATAAAATTGTGTAAAGTGACAGACAACATCGTAGCTTTTTTTGGGGTGCGGGCGCAATTGTGATACACTTTTTGAGGAGACATAAGGAAATCATCTTTATGTCATGGGGTTATAGGCGGATTAACTTTATTGCAGGGATGTGAGTCATGAGCGAACTTCGTAATGCACAGTGGGTGCTCCACGCACTAGAGAATGGCTCGTCGTCGTCGGCCGATATTTATAAGACGGCCTCACAGCTAGACCCTGTCTCGATTCATTTTATTTTCCGTTATATGCGCGAGAAGTTCTCGCCGGATCACCCGGCGGCAGCGGGCGTCCAGGAGCGCATGGTTAACTTGACCGCGACCTACGACGACTTGGTAAAGATGTCAAAAAAGGGTGAAAAAGACCCGATTCGTGAATGGTTTGACGACACGTACCGCGTACGTGAATACCTTTCTAAACCAGATGAGCTTCTTGAGATGATCGTCGAAAAGATCGAAGGTTGATCCTTTCGTGATATGATTAATGGTGCAGGAGGTAACAACGATGAAGTTTAATGCGCGCCTTGTTTTTTCGGCGTTTATTGTTTTGATGTCTTCGTCTCTTTTAAGTTGTTCGTATAACGTGGCCGGTAATGAAAACGGTAGCGAACCCATCAATGAGCAAGAGCAATGGGAATATCAAAAAGCGGTGAATCGTTGTCACCGAACCGGTGGAACTCGCGTGGTTAAGATCAAGGGCGAGCTGAAGTGCTATTAATCTAAATCCGTCCTGCTAAGCCAATCTCTTCAATTAAATCGGATGCAATCACTGCATCGTGGCCACGGTGGTGAGCTGCGCGCAGTGCGGCTTGCGACATCGCGACATAGCTTCTCGCAAATGCAAAAGCTCCCGTCGAGCCGTGAGCGAGGTGGGCAGCAATAATTCCAGTTAAAACATCACCAGTACCAGCCCTGGCAAGGATGTTGGATCCTGACGAACAAACCAGCGTTTGCTCCTTGTCGCAAATGACCGGGGCGGCACCTTTAAAGACCAGTGTGAGAGATCTTGCAGGCACACGATGCGAGATCTCTATGCGCGACTTTGGATCGACAGGGTCAGGGATGGGCTTGCCATTTGTAAGCTTTTTCCATTCGCCTGGATGTGGCGTCAGTACGACGTTTGAGAGTTCTTGAAGACCGGTGATATATTCGAATATGCCGTGGAGCGCGCCTGCATCGATCACAAGTCCTGTGCCGTTATTGGCAGCATCGGCAAGCACACGCCATGACTCAGTGTCTAAACACTGTCCCACCCAGCCGGGGCCAAGGACGATCGCCCGAACCTTGCGATCAACAATAAATTTTCTTAGCGCCTCGGCATCAATTTTTTCGCCATCAAAGAAATTTTCGACGGTCAATTCCCAGGGCACTGGTCGGTCAACTGGAATTTTTCCCTGGGGTATAGCAATCGTTGCCCAGCCGGCGCCACCTCGCAAAGCCGCCATACCGGCTAATACTGCAGCCCCAATCTTACCCTCACTGCCGCCAATAATAAGCACATGACCACGGT
>CAZUYQ010000091.1:13206-15954 GCA_964624705.1 uncultured Polynucleobacter sp. | reverse complement strand
AATGCAATCACTGCGTCCGAACGAACATCTAAAAGCCAAGGTTTTTCCGTGCATTTTTGGATTGCGGCATCGGGAAAACCGATATCTTCGATCATGACGGTTCCGCAAAGTGCAGCTGCGGGCATCAGTGCATGGCATGGTTTTTCGGCGCCAAACGTTACGGTGACCGTCGGGACGAGAATGGGGATTTGATCTCCACTGTCAGCGTCGATTCCAGAAGGGACGTCTACTGCAATTACGGAGGTTTTATCAAGAGTATTTGCTTCGGTAAGAATAGAGACAAGTTTATCTCGAATAGGTAATTTGCAGCCAAGTCCAGTGAGAGCGTCAATAACCACAACTTTTAGCGCGGAATACTTGGCCAGAGCACCTTGTTGCCAAATCTTTGGTGAGCCACCTGCCGCAATATATGCAACTAACTTGGCATCGAATCCACTGCTGCTCTTGTCTCCCGGCATGATGTAGACTTCGACGTCTAAACCACGTTGTTTGAGACTCCGCGCTGCAACTAAACCATCTCCACCGTTATTGCCACGACCGACAAGAACGATAGTTTTATGTTTCGCAGCTCCCCAATCATAGGCGATACGAGCAACGGCATTGCCTGCGTGTTCCATCAATGAATCAGCAGAGACACCGCATTCTGTAGTGGTGATATGGTCAATGGCCTGCGCCAGCGCCGTATGCCAAATAGGAGTGGTCCACTGAGCTTCACTGATCTTCATGAAATAACATTACCACCAGCTTTTTCGACGACATGAGCCAACTTGTCTTTTACTTCGTCCTTAAAGGCGCGATGGGCAAAAGCGATTTTCTCGCTCGATAACGTGTAAAGAGCGTGGGTCGGAGTTACGATGCGAGAAAACGTTAGAGATGAGGTCCCAAGTTTGGAAATTTTCATAACCAAGTCCGTGCCACTTTCTTCTAGGCTGACAAGGTCGCCAAGGCTACGTCCGGTTAGAACCTTTTGAAGGGACGCGATAATGTCGGAACCAGGTTGTTTCGGGAATTGAATTTTCATAAATCTATAATCCTCAAGCAAATACAAAGTACGGCGCTAGAGCCGTGTTGCATGCTCTAACAGATGAATAAATACATTACGTATCAACTGTTCGGTCGTCCACGACGAATCGTTAGAATGCCACCAATGAATGGCACCCCAAGGGTCCTCATGGGGAACGAGGGATGTAAATAGCTTCTCTTTTAGCATATAACCTTCAGCTAAAATTGCCGTGCCGATCATTTTAAAGGCACCATCTTGAGTACTACCTGCTAGCCGGATCTGAATCTTCCCGCGTAGCAGTAATATTCCGCTTGTTTTTTGCCCATTCACCTCATTTAAGGGGAACATGGATATCGGCGTCTTGCTATGAGAATTGTAAGTTGAGACCGCATCTTGAGTCATGTCTGTCAGTTGATCTAATGCACGGTTTGCTAGGGAGTACGAGGTGTGATGGGGAATATGCCACTGCTGACCATCATACTGTGACAGAGCGAGATTCTTAATCCAATCACGACTGAGCATGGCGTCCATCTCCCAAAAATGATTAAAACAGAATTTGCAGTGTCGCTGAAAGAGTTGTTTGATCCGTGTAATCGGCAACATTTTTTTCAAATGCATCGACTCGATCGCTTTGAATCACTTGCCAGGTGGTTTTAGCGACTTCGTATTTAGCTCGGAGTTCAAACCAAGGAATCGGTGTAATCACAAAATGACCACCACCGGATAAAGTGGTGCCATCGGCAGTTGCAACATCGTAAGTTGGCAGACCGCGAACGATATTGTTCTTCTGCTGTGCGGCAGCGCCAAAAGCCATTATTTCTATGCCTAGCGGAAACGTTTGCGATACTTTTAATTTACCAGTGTAAATATCATCAGGACCGGCGAGTGTTGGCAATTGATAGTTATAATGAATGAGTGAAAATTCGGTAATCAAAATTGTATCCGAAGTGAAGTCGATTTCGCCGGTTAACGCCGAAGTACTTGCATCGACGAGAGGTTCGGTTTCGCTATCGGTAGTTTGTTCAAATTTGTACTCACCCAGTATCGAAGCTTTATGTTTGCCAAGGCCAAATCTTCGACCAATATGCGGGGCAACGTAACGAGTGCTGCTGCGCTGACCGCGTTCGAATTTTGGATAATCGAATCGCAGCGATGCCGTAAGTCCAAGCCACCAATCACTTGGCAGCGCAAACTCGATCCAGGGAGCCGCAGCAACGGTGCCAATGGTTGTATGAACGGATTCAATATCTTCAGTTTGAGCACGAACAATATCGCGGCTGTTCTCGTAGGCGATAAGTCGTTCTAATTTACCTTTGGTGGTGCGGTCTTCGACCATTGCCAGTAATTGTAAACCAAAAGCACTGTGATTTTTGCCGTAGCTCTTCATGGGTAAGGTCATTAAAGGGCCGTGTTTAAATATAAATAAACCAAAATTATTATTGTATTTCTTCTTAGAGTAGCCATGCATATCGGTTGTTTGTTGTTCTTGACCGGCACGGAGTTTGGCGAATCGGTCTATAAATAAAAAGCCTTCGTGAACATAAGCGGTATCAGCTGGTTTTGCGCCAGGTAGTGGGGGATTGACTTTGTTTTTTTGTGCTGTAAGGCGATTTTTCTCATCGACGGTGGCCTTCTCTAGATCCGCCTTTTCTTGGAGATGACGCAGAGATTGCACGTGTTTCTGATAGAGCAAACGACTCTTAGCGAGCTTATCTGGAAGCACCACTGCTTTATCGAGCATCTCT
>CAZUYQ010000091.1:5692-13196 GCA_964624705.1 uncultured Polynucleobacter sp. | reverse complement strand
CGGTGTATTTCTTGAGTTTTACCGCCGAAAGCGCGCCATAACAATTTGCTAAATCATAGAGAGCATGATCCTGAGGGACACGTTTAAATGCAAAAAGTGCCGCATCCCAGCGCTGATTCACATAACTTGCATAGCCGTATTCATAAGATGTTTCAGGATCTAGATATTGGGGATTGACGCGTGCAAACAGATTATAGCTTTCAGGAATGCGATCGAGCCTGTAAAGAGTTTTGGCATACTGAATAACGGAGGGCTCGTGGGAAGGATATTTCTTGACGATGCCATCATAGATCACAAGCGCTTCATTGAATTTTCCAGCATTGTAGAGCTTTTGAGCTGCCGCAAACATTGCAACCACACCTTTGCTGGTCCCTGCAGGATGGGGGCCAGGTCGGACCGCGGGGCGACTTAATGGAGGTTTCGCAGCAGGTTTCGCTTTGGGATCAACCGCTTTATTTGCCGGAGGAGCGGGTGAGGGGCTGCGCTGCTGAGCGATAAGCTGATTGGACGACAAGAAACATAACACCGAGGCCAACAGCATCGATCCTTGAAGCATGTTGCGAGTAAAACTTATTTGCATCATTTATTCCGTTAAATGTGATGGTTGGTTTTGAGACTGAGTACAGTTTCGGCCAAACCAAGTTTTTTCTTCTATTCCACTAAAGCTTAAAGCCATCCTTTGGCATAACGCATCGGCAACATTATTGGTCAAAGATATATTGTACTTGGTAAGTGCATTTTTTGCAGCGGTTTCGAGTGATCGAGCTGCTGCGAGAAGATCTTTTCGCGGTGTAGTACCCGCTCCCATAGTGCGGTCGGTCTCTTTTAACCACTCTGCACTGGCAAGTGCTAGCGCTGTTGCACGCTTGTCGGACTTGATATCCGCAGCATCAAACACCATGGTAAAGATGCTATAGACGCTGTGCGCAAAAATGGCGCCGATTCCATGAGCGGTATATTTAGCAATGGTGCCCGTGCTTACAGTTTCAAATTCAAGGCTCACTAACGCCATGCTCTGTTGTTGATGAAGCTCAATCGCCCTGATTTCGGTCGCATCAAAAATCTTTGCTTGGTTGTCTCGAAATGAGCTAGCGCCAACGGCACGATCTTGGCCAATTCCAGGAAAATTCCGAATGATCTTATCGTCAAGATTATCGGTGGCAAAACCATTAAGGTCGGCAAAGGCTTCGCTCACCGCAGATCGCACGACCGAACGTTTACCTGCGCCGTAGCGATCAGTGCGAAGATAGCGCTCAATATGGTGCCCTAATTCATGAGAAAATACGAAAGGAGCTTCCCAGAGGCGTGGATCTTCATTGGTCGCACTAGCTTTACGAGGAAACACTGCAATAAATGGGGTGGAATTCTCTTCAGTCGGAAAATAAGCGAGGTTATCGACGAGTACGCGAAGCTCGCGGACGCCATTTTGTTCTCGTCCTGTAGCGAAAGAGCTTTCAAAGCGTGGAAGTACCAATAGGTGGATATTTGAAATAGCACCGTTTTCAGTGTAGGTCTTATTTGCGAAGTCGAGAGCATGTTTCATGGATATCAGCGATGTGAGTGTCACGCGCTCTACGCTATCAACACCGTAATTTCCACTTTGTTGACAAAATCGCGGTTTATCGCCAGGTGTGAGGGATGTAAAGCCTGGCTCATCTCCGGTATTGTTCACGCATGGGCCACTGGAATTCGCACATTCCCGTGAAAATCTGGTTCGGGCCGAGACTAGGGGGTGAAGACGCTTTCATCGACTTCTCCGCGAGTGTCGATGATCTTCTCTAACGATGTATTGAGATCCTGGCGGCGGGTGGTGGACCAGCTACTGATTGTCGCGGCAGCAAGGTCGGTGCCTAGTTTTGCGCCATCAATACATTCCTGGTCTTCCCATTTATATTCGAACTCCTTACCAGAAAGACTAAATTGCGGTGGGCGGACCTCACCATCGTCCTTAGCAGGGGGGCGCTTGCCGCAGCAAGTCATAGAAATACTTGTTATCGCGAAAGCATAACTAATAGAACGGGATAGAATACGTTCCATAAACCAGGCTCCCGATTGAGAATTCGATTGAAAGACACATTATATATTGACGATTTTACCTTACTCCTTTAAAACGATCTATCCAATTTTAACGACAAGTCCCATTTTTGGACCTTGTCCTGGTAAGGAGCTTCCGCCTATGGCACGCGTTTCGATTGAAGACTGCCTCGACTATATGGAAAACCGTTTTGCCTTGGTTGCGGTTGCCGCTGACCGCGCTCGTCAATTAATGGCTGGCCAAGTTCCAACAGTGCGCACAAAAAATAAAGAAGGCGTGACTGCCCTGCGTGAAATTGCTGAAGGTAAGATCCTGAGCGATCGTCCGGTGCAAAATCAAGTTGGTGACGTTTAAGTTTTGATTCTTAACCTCGCTCTTTTGAGCGGGGTTTTTTTTTATTAAGTCGAACTCGCCTCGGCACTGCTGCCAAGAATCATAAAGCTCAAACAGCGTTCGCTGACGGCTTCCAAAGTGATCCAACGGGGATCAAACCAAAATTGTTTTTCAAGTTCCGCGTATAACTCGGTTGCGACATGTTCTGTCACAAAGTGAAGTATATGTTCGCGGACTTCAACATAATCCCAGACCATATCTTTACGATCGGAGTACTTAAGTTGATATTCTTCCGCCATGCGGAGGAGGTCGCTTGCCCAATCGAGAGGAATTCGTGAGCGGACGAAGCTGTCAAGGCGATGACGATACCGCTTCATGTAAGTGCTTTGTTTCGACTGCCTAAAACGATCTATTTTTATAACGTTGGCATTCGTCATGACGCCCTCCTTTCGAGGTATTTTTAGGAGCAGCTCCTTTGCAAATCTCTGCACCTTATTGAGTATATATCGGAAGATCTTGGGGTTTCTTAAGTTTTTTTACGGAAGCGCCGGCCCGGCATAAAAGAGTGGGCAGAATTAGCCGGTCGCCTAGGAAAAAACTACATAGTTTCAATAACTTGCGAACAAATTAGTCTCTGGTTAAAATCGAATGTGTGGACCAAGATGCCTCTATTTTGCGAGGGGAGACTATGACGTACAAAGTTGGCGATACAGTCTTTTTGAGCCAGGGGCAACCAGCGTTGGTGTCTGGTCGCGATAAATTAAATGGTACGACCTTGATCGATAGAGATATCGATGAGGTAAGAAAGCAATCGCGCCATGGATATTTGAATGGGGTTGCACCAGAACGTCGCGAAGAATTGCTTAGTATTCTTGATGATGTGAAAGCGCACGAAGAACCCAAACAACGAGTGGAAGAATTGCAGAAAAAGATCGACGAACTCAAAGCCGATCCTAACAAAAATATGCAGTTCGTGCGGTACTTGGAAGCAGAACAGGGGCATATCATGAATATAAGCGGGTATAGGCCGCGATTTTTTGGAACCGAAGAGCATAAGATTCGGTAATAATTTTTTGGATCACACGTAGTGTAATGCACTGCGCGGTCAATAGATGAAGACAAGAACTCAATAAAGGCAAGGGGAGATCTGACATGCAAGTGAAGAACGTAAACATTGGTGATGTGGTCGCGCGCTCTGGAATCTATACCGAACCAGGTGTAGTTATGGAGAAAAAACCTGATGGTACGGTCGTCGTGGACACCGAGCCAATGACGATGAACAAGTTTCACCGTTATGCGAATACTACAGGCTTGAGCGAAGCGGAAAAAACGCAGTTCAACGGTATTCTCGATCAAATCTATCAGAAAACAAATGATATCGAGCGTATTAACGATATTCAGTTGGAAGTCGATAAGCTTCGCCAGAATCCAGAAAATCAAAACGTAGTTCGTTACTTGCGTAATCAGCAGGCGTTCTTGGTTCGTCAAGCACGTGGATTACCGCGGGTCTATCAGACCGACGAAACAAACGTAAAAGGATAATGGGCTGATAATGCCTCATCAGCTTGGCTTAACCGCTAAGCAACATCTGGTGTTTCATCTCCCAGATTCCCAATGATGCCTTCATGCGTAGAGAGTTGCTGGATCTGCTCCATCAACCTCTGCGCTTTTTTATAATTTGGTTCTTTAATGATAGCTAATTTTAAGAACTCGACAGCCATGACGGGTTTATTCCAACGCGAATAACAGAGCCCGATATTATAAAAAAGCTGAGGACCCTTCTCTTGCTGCGGCAAGACATACTGCGCTTTCGAATAATGTTCGAGCGCGTCATCGTAACGGCCACGACGGACCATTTCAATTCCTTGCAGGTTCAATTTTGAGGCAAAACGATAAGATAGAGCGGATTTCTCGAGCATCGTTCGGGCCGTCTCAAGGTCATCTTGTCTAAATTTAATTTCAGCGATCCCATTCAATGCACCACTGCACCACGCATCTTTCTCTAGAGCGCTTCGAAAGTAATGCTCGGCCTTGCGATCATCGTTTAGGGCTAGTTGAGTTTCGCCCATGGCCACAAGCCTTGAGATATTGCTGCGATTGAGCATCTGCATTTTTTGCATCAACATATAGGCTTCGGTGTGTTGCTCTTGAGATCGATGTGCTGCAATCATGTTATTATAAGACCGGAAATAATTAGGATTGCCGTCGAGTGCGGCCTGCCATCCAGCAAATGCCTCAGCTATTTCACCGCGGTGGTAACGTACACTGGCCAGGGCATCGATATCTCGGGCCATTGGTTTACTAGTACCGCGAAGTTTTAGAATATTTTCTTCGATACGCTGAAGTATGGCAGTATTAGGCGTTGCCGGTAAGCGATCAATGGCGCTTAAAACCTTGCGCCATAAGACTTCGATGCTCGGCTTGGGATTCGGTTGAGTGGCTTCGGTCAGATGGTGTGTTAATTCTAATTTGTTCGCTTCGATCTCTTTATCACGGTTACGAATACGAACAATTCTACGTATCCCTAATTCACTAAAGTAGACCACATCTTCATGGATGGGATTGCTTGTTAGGACAATGACTTTATTGGCGACATCGTAATTGGGATCGACGTCAAGAATCTCTTCGACAATGGCGCCACCCTGGCGACCCTTTGATTCCCAGTGAATCAAGATCACAGGTGCGTTGCGAAATCGTGACCAGCTATGACGAATAGTAGCTTGAGAGGGAAGCCTTAAGAACTTTAGTCCTGCTTTTGTCATGCACAGCTGTGAAAGCGACCAAATCCAAGAGGTATCGTCCATAACGGCGATCGATTCGCAGAATCTTTCAGGAACGCCAGATGTGGGATTTGCTTCCGCAGCTGGTGTGCTTGAAAGTTCGTCTTTCGAATTTGTATTGTCATTGGCCATCGCCAATTCGCTCCTCTAGATACTTTGGGACCGGGGGGTCTCCCTTGGCTATCGGTCGTTTCTGGTGAAAAATGAGATTGCTCCTACGTCCGTGCGTTTTATTAATAATCCGAATTTTAAACGTTTATATGCATTATTTTAATGAATTAGGGTTCGGCAACCTAGACCTAGCGCGTTCGCTTGGACGGTGCTAAATTTCGTTCCCTATGACACTCAAGAATTACCCTCATTCAAATATTATCGGCATGGGCGCAATCGGCCAGGCCCTTCGACCTTTGGTCCCCGCAGACCTTCGGGTCGTTTTCTTCTGTGTAAAGGCTTTTGATTTGGCGGAAGCCCTAAGGCAACAAGCGCCCCTTTGGGCGCCCGAAATTCCATTTGTCACCCTGTGCAACGGTTTTATCGCTGGAGAAATTGAGAGCGTTCTCGATATTTTAAAGGATCGTCCGCTGCGTTGGGGCATGACGACGATGGGAGCTGCTTTTCAGGCCAATGGCGAGTTAAAAGTTTATGGCGAAGATGCTGCAACTTCGTGGGGGCCTTATCATTCTGCAAATGCATTGCCTCTAGATAAAGCCCAGTATCCCGCAGCGAGCGCAGCGGAAGAGCTGGTTCTAGCTGCAAATAAAGGCTGGGAGTGGCATCCTGATATCACGCCTGTCATTCGCAGAAAATGGATCTTTAACACCGTGCTCAATACTATGTGTGGCGCACTTCGACTTTCCAGCAACGGCAAACTTATCAATCACCGAACTCTTGCGGATGCAGTCTTAGAAGAAGCATATGAGCTTGCAAAGCTTCTCTGGCCGCACCGGGTCAAAGATTTAGAGAAATTAGATTTCTTACGTGAGCAATTTTGGATATTGGTTCAGAAAACCTTCGATAATGAAAACAGTATGGCTCGCGATGTTCGCCTTGGCCGACGTACGGAAACATCGTACCTAGCCGGTCTAGCGATGAATCATCGCGGATTTGAGCGTCTTAAAACATATCACGCGGTTCTTGCGCGCCTAGGTTAGGGGTATCAAAATGAATGTATCGCAGTTTAAAACCTATGCTCGTATTGTGCTGGTCTACACGGTGATTGTGATTATGTGGGGAGCCTATGTGCGAGCAACCGGCAGTGGTGCTGGCTGTGGCGAACACTGGCCGCTGTGTAATGGTGAGATTATTCCTCTCAATCCATCGCTTAAACGCATGATTGAATTTAGTCATCGCCTCTCAAGCGGATTCTCGCTGATATTAGTCCTGGGCTTAGTTTTTTTCTCGCGGAAAGTATTTCCAATGGGTCATGCTGCAAGGCGAGGTGCTTCGTGGTCTTTAGGTTTTATTTTGGGCGAAGCGGCAGTCGGTGCCATGCTTGTGATGCTCTCATTAACCGCTAATAATGATTCTGCTTTACGTGCGCTGGTGATTGCCTTTCATTTAGTGAATACCTTCTTTTTGCTTTTTTGGCTGACGTTTACGGTCCAAAACACGTCTGGTGCTTATACAGAGCGTTGGCCATGGCGCGGAGCAAGAATCAATCTTTTACTGTCGATGATTTTCTTTGGAGTCATCGGCGCTGCAGGTGCCGTTGTTGCGTTGGGAGATACGCTTTTCCCGGCAACAAGCCTGAGTCACGGAATGGCGCAAGATTTCTCGCCGACGGCTCATTTTCTGATTCGACTGCGACTTTTACACCCAACGTTAGCTATCGTTGGTAGTATTTATATCGTCACGCAAATGCTGATGTTGCCACGTCTCTCACCAGGCGTGATCTCGACACGGCGAGCAAAGCTAGTGATTGCGTTGATCGGACTTCAGCTTCTGGGTGGACTGATTAATTTACAACTTCTAGCGCCGGTCTGGATGCAGCTTGTTCACTTGATGTTAGCAGACATCGTCTGGATTGCACTGGTGAGCTTGTATATCGATTCAAGAAGAAATTTTGGATTACTGATCAAAAACTGATTCATTCTCACAAACGCACAGAATTATCTAAGGCCGACATGCGGTCCATCCAGAATTTAACTGGAACGATCTGACGAGCAAAGCGTCCACGTTTATCGGGGTAGTAATAATTCACTGTGCTACGAATCAAATCTTGATCATAAGGCGCGAGTCCAAAACGTCCAGCATTGCGTAGTTCGTACCTGTATGCTTCGCGCTCCGCTTGACCGGTGCCGTCCATACCCGCTAAATCCATCAGGTGAATGGCAAAGAAATTTTGACGACAGTGAAC
>CAZUYQ010000091.1:1406-5682 GCA_964624705.1 uncultured Polynucleobacter sp. | reverse complement strand
AAGGCATCTGGGCCGATAGTCACCATAATCTGCGAGAGGGCGCCGCGGCGCGACGTCAACCCGCGGTCTGAAAGACCCATATCAAGTTTTGGTCCTGCAACATTTTCTGGAATATTAATTTTAAATGCAGCGATCACTTTATCAATCGATGCTTGATTCATCGCTGGTGAGCCTTCGATGGTCGGAAGAGGGAGATTGCTGAGGGACCGACTTCGGGAAAGATTTTCCCGAGCTCGCTGCTCTGTTTGCAGCATACTATAAGCAATGACCCCAGCCCCTAATAGGGCACTCAGGGCGAAACCCAAAGTAATAGCGGTAGTAATTTGAGCAAAAGTCGTACGGGTAACCATAGTGAAGAACCTCACAGCAGCAACAGCAGTTGTAAACCAACATCAACAACAAGTAACAGCAAAAAACTAAAATCAGTGAAGCCACGAGGCTTCTGGTACATCTCATGGACCCTTATGCAAGCTCCTTGCCAGGGGAAGTTTTAGTCTTATTCGTGGGTTAGAAAATGAGGGCAAGCGCCTGTGTCAAATGTTTTGACAGTCGGTTCTTGTGTTTTTACAAGTTGGCCAGTCTAGGCGGATTACCTTTTCATAGCGGTAAAAAGCATTCAAGATGGAGTGTCACCCGAAGCAACCAGACGTGCCGCCACAAACGGCTTGTGACTGGCGGATTTTAAATCCCCAATATCTTCCAAATTGCAGCGTAAGGTTCCGATTCCATAGAAATCATGCTATTTTATTAACTGAAAATGAATTCTCTCAGAAGAGGGTGACTATTGAGCGACACGTATTTATTTGATGTAATGACGCCGCTAGGTTATTCCGTTCATTGTACGGTTTCTTATTGGACGTTTGTGAGTACCGTGAAGCATCCAAGTTTGAATGGGCATTTGAAGGAAGTAGAGAATGTCCTAAGAGATCCCGATGAGATCCGGCGAAGCCGTAAAGATGCAAACGTTTTCCTCTTCTACAAAGGTCAGCATCCAAGGTGGTTATGCGCTGTGACTAAGCAAGAAGATGGTTCTGGTTTTTTAATCACTGCATACCATACCGATGCGGTTAAAGTAGGGGATGTGATATGGACAAAATTAAGTTAATCCACGATGCAGTAGGACATACATTGACTGTTTGGCTCAAAGATTCTGCTTCGGAGTATATCTGTGAAGAAACCAGTGATGAAATTATCATAATGAAAGATAAAGCCGGACAAGTTCTTGGTGTTGAAATCCTGCATTACAATCCTGCGTCTAGCGTGGGGACGATGTCTGTTGAGACCATTTTAAATACGGGTTCTTGAGACGGAAACTCGTTATTAACCGACTCGGGAGCGCCCGTCGGCTGCTTGTAGAACTTTCGGAAACGGAGACAAAGCCGCAAAGACAGCGATGACCCGCTGTCTATGCAAATTGAGCGCCTTTGACCCACGTCCCCGGGTTGCATCGGCGATGCATTTGGACCGCTACCAACAGCAGAACCGCTTAAGCGGGCTCGCTGGGCCGCTTCCAAACAGATCGTTCTAATCAAAATATTTTAGTGAGCAACTTCGATGATCGCGACAAGTTCAAAACTCTCATTTTTCCGTCCCCACCAGTTGAATTGATTTTGCGCCGGACGATTCAGTCGCTTTATTTGAAAATAGTTCCTATTCAATAAACTTTAAAAAAATCGAGACAGCTACTACATCGCAACGACTCGATAGTATTCGAATTAAGTCACCTCGATATGCACCAACCATGGCGGATTCATGTAGATCCACCGAGGGGTTCGATGCTAACGACCTGCACCAGAGAGCCTAGTCGCTCTCATGATGGGTAACTAATGCCTAGAGTAGCCCCCGGCTAAGAATTTATTGATTGTGACCGAACTCTACTCTTGGTCGCTGATCATCTCCGGGAGTTCTTAGCTTATGATGTGCCTGCGCATTCATGATAAGATTCAAAAATTATTTGCTTTTGCCATCTTAGGCTTCACTGTTGCGTCTTCGAGTGATGCACGTCCATTTGATATTGGTGAGTCAATTCACAGCCATCTCAATGGTGGGATTTTAAAAAGTGAAGCCGCTCTTGGCCTCACTCATCTTAGTCCCGCACAGAATCATGATAGTAAACGCAGCTCGTTTCAAGACAATGATGGTGTGCGGTATTTACTAGAAGCTAATGGACTAAGCCCCTATGTCGCAGTAAATAAGATGCGACAATTCGAAAACATATCGGATTATAAATATCAATTCGGAGATCATCCTATCTGTGGGATGAATATTCGCGTTGTTGAACATGCTGATGGCAGCCGTGCAATCGTCGGAAGCATTCCACTAGTCGATGAAAAACGACCTTTTTTGACTACTGATTGGCCATCACGTGCGGACTCCGCCTTATTGGCGATCCGAGATATCGCAAGGCATCAAAGTCTTCGGTTCGAAAACTCACACGTGATCGCAGCCACTAAGTGTCTGATGCCTGAACAAGGACGACTGGAGCCAGTGTGGAATTTTGTATTAGAAATAGAAAATCTTAAATTTGATGCATGGTCGACTCCTTGGGCACTCTTAGAAGCAAACCAAAGAAACTTCGATGCCGTGGCGACTGTTCGTACATACGATCCAAATCCGCTAGAGGGGAAGCTTAAAGACTTTTCGATTCAAGTAAATGGCGATGGAACGCTCAGCAATGAATACTTTACGACGATGAACGCGACAGGTGCAGCACGTGCGAGGTCGGCTGAACTTTCGTTTATTTATAAAGATTCTTCTGATACGCGGTTTGCCGAAGCTTCGACCTTTGCTTACGCGAATCAACAGTATGATTTTGTGAAATCTAAAGGCTATGTCTGGCATGGCGGAAAACCGGTAACAATCGTCTCCCATGCAAGAATCAAAGGCACGACAAACAACGCGTCCTACTCGCCACCCGACGAGCAGAATGTGAATCCAACGATTAATATTGGCGACGGCGACAATGTGCAGTTGAAGAACTTAGCATTTGATATGGATGTCACGGCCCATGAATTTGGTCATCATGTGATATTTAGTTCGGTATACAATACTAAAAGTGAAGAGACAAAGGTTCTGCATGAAGGCTTGGCGGATTTTTTAGCGACCGCTCGCTCGGGTGATCGGTGTTTAGGAAAATCGATTTGCCCCAGCGGTAGTAAAGTCTGTCAGATCGAATCAAAATGCTTGCGTACCGCTGAGAATTCTTTGACCTACAATGAAGGCAAATATTTATATTATGGTTTTGATGTGCACGCCAAAGGTCAGTTAGTATCAGGTTTCTTATGGGATCTTCATGGCCACGCGCTCATTCCGATGGACACCCTAACAACTTACGTGGTCGAAGCTATCGCTTATCTTCCTAGTAATGCATCGATAGCGTCATTAGTTGCAGCCGTTTTATACGTGGATCAAAAACATGGCGGGATGTATCAATCAGCGATGATTGAGGTCGCTAGTGCAAGAAATTTGAATCCCGCGGATCTCGGCATTCAGCTCACTAGTTTAGAATCGACGATTAACGCACCTGCATTGGCATCGACGTATGAAGAAGACGATGATAAAAAGCATGGATTCTTAGGCTGTGGAACGCTAGGGGTCGCAAAACATTCGCGTCAGGCCACAGCGCCTTGGATGATCATGATGCTGTTTTTATTACCGCTTGCTCGTTACCTGCGAAAATTGGCTAAATAATAGTCAATATTGGCTCCTCCTTAGACTCAAGCACTGGACATCGGCGATAAATCTCGTTACCGTGAAACTTCCGCTTTTAAAGGAGTTTCTTGCATGAATCGTAACCTTGCGCTTGAATTTGTTCGTGTCACTGAAGCAGCCGCGTTAAGCGCGGGTCGTTGGATTGGTCGTGGCGATAAAAATGCTGCAGATCAGGCAGCGGTGACCGCGATGCGTGAATCATTTAATTCTATGGACTTTGAAGGTCTCGTTGTTATCGGCGAAGGTGAGATGGACGAGGCGCCGATGCTTTATATCGGCGAAAAAGTTGGTAAGAGCAACAGCGGCCCGCGAATCGATATTGCCTGCGATCCTTTAGAAGGCACATCTATCACCGCAAAGGGTGGCAGCGAAGCAATTGCCTGTATTGCAGCGGCGGAGGAGGGTGGCTTTCTTCACGCTCCTGATATGTATATGAATAAAATTGCGGTAGGTCCTGGCGCTCGTGGCGTCATCGATATCACCAAGAGTGCTACTTGGAATCTGCGCGAGGTTGCGAAGGCGCTGCGTAAAGAGGTTCAGGATATGTGTGTCATTATCCTCGATC
>CAZUYQ010000091.1:0-1396 GCA_964624705.1 uncultured Polynucleobacter sp. | reverse complement strand
ATAAAGGTATTATTAAAGAAATTCGCGATGCCGGAGCTCGTATCAAGCTTATCGGAGATGGCGATGTCTCTGCTGCCCTCGCGACTTCCATGGTTGAGTCGGGTGTTGATATGCTGCTTGGTAGTGGCGGGGCTCCCGAAGGTGTTATTGCAGCGGCAGCATTGCGCTGTATGGGCGGCGATATGCAGGGGCAACTTGTTTTTGAAAATGCTACGGAATGGGAACGAGCTCAGAAGATGGGCGTCACTTCAAAGGACCGGGTCTATGGCCTGACCGATCTTGCTAAGGGCAATGTTATGTTTATTGCAACTGGCGTGACCGATGGTAGTTTCCTGCAAGGCGTACGTTATTTTGGTGGCGGCGCGGCAACTCACTCAATCGTGATGCGTTCTGAAACTGGCACGATTCGCAAAATCGAATCGCGACATCACTTCGAACATAAACCGCGTTATGGTTGGTAGTGTGTGGTGGTATTTTGTTTCCCGTGTCTTGGTGGAATTTAGTCAGATACCAACGGAATCGGGTTACCTACGCCACAAGCACAACAAATTTTGTGGCGCAATTTCAGACCAGGACCACAAGTAAAATCACCGCGAGCCTGCGGTCTGCACGAGGTTCACCGCTTCCTTAAAGCTTAATCGATGCCGCTATTCCAAATGTAGTTTCTCCGACAAAGATGACAAATGGGTGAATCACAACCTGATCCAAGAGGAAACGTGCTCCGATACGAAGATTAATGATGTTAGACCGTTCGACATCAGTTGAGGCTTTGCCCTGGTATAGATTAACCGTAGCTTTAGCCTTCGCAGTACCATCGCTATAAGGGACAAGTTCTAAACCGCCGTAAATCGAAAATCTAGTCTGGACCTGATACGAGGCAATTCCTCCAAGCAATAATTCAAACACGTCGAAATCAATCGTAACATCACCAACATCTTGTCCTGTGGGGATGTAATAGAGGGTGCCTTTGAAAGTCTCACTGATATAGCTCGCTTGACTATGGACCCAGAGATTTAAATTGCCTTTTTTATATAGCTGGGCACGTCCACCGCCACCGAACATAAAACCTTTACCGGTGACGGAAGTGTCATCGTATTTACTTTTCAGAGAAATTCCGACCATTCCGAAAATATCGGTGTTAGGTGTCATGCCGTAGCCGAGGTCACTGAAGATCCATGCGCGATCAATGTTTCTCGTTGATCTAAGTTCGTAGTCCGCTTTTGACTTTGCAAAGCCACCATCGATCGTAAGATTATCTGTGCCCGAATGAATTGTAGGGTTCGATAGCATCTGCCCGAAGCAAATGCTCGTAGTGAGCGTAGACAAAATAAAACCGATTGTGACCGCGAAAATATATTTTTCCATAGAACAATGCCTCTTATTAAATGCGCATTCT
>CAZUYQ010000090.1:16558-21520 GCA_964624705.1 uncultured Polynucleobacter sp. | reverse complement strand
AGTCATGAAACCATTGGAGGACAATATGTCTGCAATTCTGTAGAGACCCCAGACCGTCGAGGTTATTGACATCATATGCATAAATGTGGCATACTTATATGTATGAATTATGCAGGAGGAGATATGCGTACAACGGTTATACTAAAAGACGATTTGGTCAAAAGGGCTATGGATCTGACCAAAATATCAGAAAAAACAGCGCTCATTCATGCTGGTTTGGAGGCACTCATTGCCTTGCATGCGCGTGAACGTCTTGTATCGTTGGGTGGATCCGACTCGAAAGCTAAGTCAGGTACACGGCGAAAGGCATCATAATGATCCTCATCGATTCGTCTGTATGGATCGATCATTTTCGCCGGACTAATGCACATTTGGTTGACCTTTTGCAAGAGAATTGCGTGATCATTCATCCGATGGTTATCGGGGAGCTAGCTTGCGGTAGTCTGCGTCAACGAAACGAAATATTGCCGTTGTTGCAACTTCTGCCTTTGACGGAATCGCCTTCCCAAGACGAAGTATTGCACTTTATTGAGAAACGAAGGCTTTTTGGACAGGGAGTTGGTTGGGTGGATGTAAATCTGTTAGCGTCGTGTCTCCTTTCAGATGTGGCTCTATGGACCAACGACAAAAGTCTTAGGAAAGTGGCTCAGATACTTAATCTTAGTTATGAGATAAGCCGATGATTACTTGCAAGGGGAGTGTGCGGCGAGCAGAAGTTATTCCACGCATTTTGGCCATTACAAATATTTGGTGATTCCGCTAAATAAATCGCACCACTTTTAACTTGATGGTTAATAATCTCTTCTCTGCCCCTGTGTTGAGAATTCAACGTTTCGAATAAAATGCTTCGTATCAGTAGTCGGCGTTGACTTTGACACTCAATCCAGTCCTCAACGAGGACATTTTTACGTTTCAGAGCGAGCTGTGAGTTGAGCGTCGTTCATATGGTCAAAAGACTCACATTTCCGTCTACTCACGTGGGGACGGCCGGAAAGGTCCACCGTAACATCTAAACGTTTTAAAAAAGCTGCGGCAACCGTATCTTTATGGATACGGTAAAGTTAGAAGATTCCAGTCGACTCATTCACTTGGAGATTGCAAACCTAAATCACAATTCAGCGACAATCTCAGTTGGATGACATTCGCACGATTGTCCTCTTTAAATCCATGTTCTAAAGGAATTCCGACATCGAGATTTGTCTGGCCTGGAAATACCAGTGAAGCAACGACGCTGAGATAATTTGCTTGTGTGTCTTTCTTAAAGTAAAGAAATTGCAGCTGTTTCGTCTCGGGAAGGAGACGAATTGAAACACGGTCTCCTCGAAATAGGTCAGTACTAGGCACTACTGTTGGTAGGGTGTGTTCGAGATTTTCGGTGATAATGAAGGTACTGCCGATTTTTTGAATCGATCCTGCCCATTCTTTCAATAGTTTACCTTTTGACTCAGCACCAACAGTGTTGAGCGCACACTTGTATTTCTGAGGATCATTGGCCACTGGCCTTGCAAGTGCAGTGGATTCCATAGAGCGCTCCTTGCACGCAGTAAAAATGGATATTGTAATAATACTGCAAAGGGCAAGAAGCCACTGTATGCGGACGTATCGATATATGCATATAGTCATAAACATATTCCTCCAGAGTACTTACAAGTTATTTGAAAATAATGAGCTATCTAACTTAATTACTTGAGCAACGAGCAGGTTAATTCAATACTTTTTATCTCTGAATCATGGGCATTCTGATAGCTAGCATAAAGAAGTAGCGGAGCACCGGCAGCTCGTTGGCTAACCGGCATGGAACGTAAAGAAAAAGTTGGCGGCACCGTAGGATACACGTTTGGCTCCGGAGTTGCGATGGTAGCAAAAAAACCATTTCCTACTTCTTCGACGGTTAAGACAAGTGGCTCACCTTGGCTCGTCTTTAATAGCTCCACTCGCAGTAATGCCGGAAATTGCGGATCGCCAACAACCGATCTAACGAGTTGAAAGCGATTTTGAACGCTCGAAGCGCTCACGATATCAACGGAACAATTTCCGACACTTTCGCTAGCAGCATGAACCAGGGTTGCCATTGTTAAACTTGTGAACATTGCAAAGATTGCGAGTGTTTTCATGATAAATTCCTTAAATTTGAGTACGTGTTATGTTACGCGTACTGTCTCATATCAATGAGAAATTCAGTAGCGTCAAATATTCACTAGATATGTCCTAAATGTTACGAACTCGTAATTGTTACAGTCGCTATACATTCAGTCATCAATCACTTCTTGCACCCAGTCGAGTGGATTTTTTCGGAGAGCTAGTAATTTTAATGTTTGATGACAGGTGTACGGACAGCCGGTTACGTCCAAAATCCTCACTGGTAGTCTTTCCGCATAATAGTCAGGCAAGTATGCAAGAGCATTCCCATTTAGTAAAAAATGTTCCAAAATCTTTAAGCTCGCAGAACTAAAGTGAATCACCCGCGGAAATTTGTCATCTCGCCAGCCATCGACCTTGTTACCACTGACGCGAATATCTCCGAAAAACGCATGGTCTCCACGTACAAAAGGATGAGACATTACCTCTGAGATAGAAAACGACTTGGTTTTCGTTTTGAAAATAGGATGGTTCTGGGAGCCACAAGTAACAAACTTTACTTTTCGAACCGATTTTGAAACAAATTTCTCAGGATACGTTCCACAGACAACGGCAAAATGGCTTTCGCCAGAATCAAGCTTGAGCAATGCAGCCTCTTCCGAACAAGGGATAAGAGTTACTGCAACGGTATATTTTCTTTTTGAAAGTCGTTCTCGAACTAAATCTGCGATCTCCAGAAGACAAACTTCTGGCCCGGCAATGATCACATGGAGGGTGTGTTGCGTGCCTTGAATTAAGGTTCGTGTTTCTTGTTCAAGTTGCAACAACTGACCGGCTCGACCGAGAAGAAAGACGCCTGCCTGCGTCAGTGCGATACGCTGCTTGTTTCGAGAGAAAAGTGCTACTCCCAACTCATCTTCCAGGCGAAGCATCGCTTTACTAAGAGCGCTCGGTGTTACGTGGATACGTCGTGACACGGCGTTTATATTGAGCTCCCTAGCAACCTCGACAAAATACTTAAGGCTTGGTATATCCATGTCACTTGTATCCTGTAAAGATATAAGTATATGACATTATGTTCTATCTATCAACAATAGCGTCTCATTTGTTTGCGGCGTGCCAGCGTTATCTAGTGCTAATGACGCAGACGTAGTCGTCTTCGCGAAAAACATGCGCGTTCATAACGGCAGAGCAGGTAATATTTCTGCCATGTGCAATAACGTGAACTCCGGATTGCTGAATCCTATTATTTGGATTC
The DNA here is from genome assembly GCA_964624705.1 of uncultured Polynucleobacter sp. GTDB lineage: Bacteria > Bdellovibrionota_B > Oligoflexia > Oligoflexales > RGVZ01 > CAMDKS01. The sequence goes on along the minus strand of CAZUYQ010000090.1, from coordinate 18,183 downwards.
AAACGAATGAGTTGAAATAGCTCCTGGGCGGCCTGTCCAATTATTTTTACGCTAGGGGCGTCGCTCCCATTGTCCTGCGCCAGCGATATATTTACCAATCCCATGATACCCAACCCAACTAAAAATGCCTTGAATTTCATACTATTCTCCTTGTTATGAATGCCGAAAAATCGGTCGGCTCCGCGATTTCAGAAACTGCCATAGCCGAGGCACTACCGGTAGCGGAAAAGAGTCAACAACTATGTCTTCATGAGCAATAACTCTGTGAAGTTGTGGCCGTAGCAAAGGTCGCCGGTATTATAGCGTGGCGCTGCCTGGACTAAGAAAATAGGGTTTAATCGTTACGACCATGTCGACTACACTCGTGTTTAAGCGGAATAGCGAAACAAAAAACAAGCGGTCCCAAGACGTTAATCTCGGCCGAACCACGGTTCGCCTCAAGACCTGCAGCTCTTTACGAAGCATCAGAATTTCTTGAGATCTACGCTCGGGCAATGCAAACCAAACGATCTGGCGCATTAGGACTTCTAAAATGACGATGAGGTTATCTAGCATGGCCGAGAACCTAACCCGAGTTCGCAAAAATTGGTAGACTACCTACAAATGCGTGGTAGAGATAAGATCGCTATTTATTAGGTGTTATGACTTATTGGACAGTTTGGGCGTTCTGTCCAGGTGTAGCGGTCTCCGGCAACCGTCTGTCTTATTAACACCCGTCCAATGGATTGACTCGCACGCATGTCATAGACAGTAAAAAATCCGAATTCGGAGGATTGTGAACGCTGACTTCGTATATATCGCTCCTAATGTGCTTAAACGATAATATCGAGCCTGAATAGTTGCAGAATCCAGATTCTGAGTGCGTGGTCTGAATTCGCTCGCTGGTTAGAGAAGAAGACGCAAGCCCTCATTGAAGCTCCATTGGATTGGCCGTTAGCTCGGTCCGATACTCAAATCATAAAGCGTCCGGGATGGTATCAAGTACTGACTCCGGCTTCTAAATCATCTTCCAGTAATGAAGTCATCCTGTCCGAAATCTCTGAAGATAAAGTTAATGCCACTGTTGAGCAGGTCATCAAACAGTATCGCTCTCACAAGTCATCTTTCAAATGGTGCGTTGGACCTTGGACTAGACCAAGCAATATGCAGCAGTTTTTGGAGCCTTTAGCATCTTCATCGTGGGACGTGCGAGGAATGGTTTGTACCACAGAACTTCATTTATCGACGGCGCATGGGATTCGAGTGGATGAAGTTACCACATCAAATATCGACGACTATTTAAAAGCGTTTGGCAGCGGATGGGATGTGGCCGCCAATGATTTAGAAAGTACCAAGGCACAGATTATAAAGTCGTTTACGCTGTCGCCACAGTCGGTTCGATTCTTTGTAGCATATAGCGATAGTATGCCAGTGGGAACAGCAGCTTTTACCCTTAAATCCGATTTTGCCTATTTGACTGGTGGAAATGTTCTTCCTTCGTTTCGTGGCAAAGGTATATACAAAGCTCTCATCGCAGAGCGTCTGAAATATTTGGCACAGCATTCGATTCATTTAGCAGTAACTCATGCTCGCGAAGCCACTTCCGCTCCAATCTTAGAAAATCTCGGATTTGAGACGGTATTTAA
>CAZUYQ010000090.1:16232-16548 GCA_964624705.1 uncultured Polynucleobacter sp. | reverse complement strand
ATTCTCTTGAGCAGAAATGACAATGAAAAACGATGTTTCTATCAAAGAATTAGCCGTTCTCTCCGAGCGATTTTTTTCGTGTAAAGACGTCGCGAATGCAAAATCATTGTGGAAAACAAAGAGTAGATTAGAGCGGCTCGCATACCTAAAAAAGGTGACTTCGAACCAAGTGTTGGAAAGGTAAAACCCTGCGATATGACTTGAAAAAATCGTTTGCGATACTTGCTGAAATGAAGACTTCTGAAAATTGGTCGGGCTGGCGGGATTCGAACCCACGCCCTCCCGCCCCCCAAGCGTACGCGCTACCAACTGCGCT
>CAZUYQ010000090.1:12969-16222 GCA_964624705.1 uncultured Polynucleobacter sp. | reverse complement strand
TTTGGGTGTAACCGCCGACGAGATCGAAAAAAGGCTTATCGGTACCCCAGAAACGACTAAACCCCCGACCACATTAGCCCCGGCTTCGTCAGCTGGGACCGTGAGGTCGGGGGTTCGTCTTTCATACAAGATGGTCGGGTCAGCAGATATCTGTACGAACCCGCATACTACCTTGATGTTATTGAACATTCTGTAAATCCCTTCAAGTCAAAAAGCTCGAAAATCGCCGAAATGTACCTTGGGAGGGGGTTATCAGCCGCTCAAGTGGGGGCGGAATTAGGTATTTCCAAAACCGCAGTTTTGGAGCGGTTGCATACACTCGGCATCCGAAATGAAGCATCGAAAGGTGCCCGGATGACGAATCCGAATAACTACCGCGCTACAGTTATCCCCTACGGTTATCGCAAGGTCGATGGTCAGCTTGTAGCAAACAAGAAAGAGCTTCGTATCTGTCGCCTCGTCGTGAGACTCATCAACGAGCAGAAGGTATCGTTGCAAGGGGCAGCTCGCGAGCTGATGCGACAGAACATCAAAAACCGTAACGGCAATGTCTGGTGGGATCACTCGATGGTCAGGAGCATTTTCAAACGGTGGAATGGGAAAATTTAGTTAACCGCTCGGGTGGAGCTAAAAGCCAGCTAAAGGATTTAGCCCCCAACTAAACGCCAACTAAAAGAAATCGTCCCTCAATTAAAAAGTTCTCTCTGCTCGATTTCGAGGCATACCCACCTTTGGGTATGGGGAACTAAAAGCCAACTAAACGATTTTGGCCTCCAACTAAACGCCAACTAAAAGAAATTGCCCTCCAACTAAAAAGCCGTTATCCTTAGCTAAATAGCTGAAACGGCAGGTTTTTATGAATAAACGAGTCAATCCCTTCAATCCTAACTCCATCGTGACCCCGCCCCTCTTTGCGGGACGGGAGGCCCAGGTATTCCAGATCCTCAAGAAACTAGCTCAGGTACGGGAGGGGATGCCCGCGAGCTTCGTCCTTCAGGGGGATCGCGGCATCGGTAAAACCGCTCTGGCAAAGCTCGTCATGTACGACGCAGAGCAAAACAAAGCTGACCTGCAAAACCTTCGATTTCTGACGGGGTACTACGTCGTTGAAAAAGATCAGACGTTTGAATCCGCGCTCCAAGCAAGTCTGAATCTGATGACCGACAAAATGCCCGATACCGTGATCAAACGGCTCACTCAACGGCTTGGAACTTTCTTCAAAAACGGAAAATTCAGTTTCGGTGCATTCGGTGCAAACGTCGGTTACGACGGAACGGGTAAAGAGAACAAAGATACTGTTATCAAAGACCGAGCGATTTCCGCTTTTTCAAACATCATTGCTGGGCTCGATGAAATAACCGAATCAGAGCACAAGCTCGATGGCGTGCTCGTAGTCATCGACGAAATCCATAACCTCAAAGATGTAGATGGAGCGGCACAAATTCTCCGCGCCATCGCCACAACTTTGGATGTAAACCAACAAGGAAAAATTTCATTCATGGTGCTCGGCTATGCGGACGGCATCGAGCGATTTTTCTCTGGTGATCCCTCCGCTCGTCGTCATTTCGATGTCCTCAACCTCACCGTCATGCCACGCAACGAAGCGAAAGAAATTTTGATCAAAGGCTTTGAAAAAGTGGGAGTGAGTTACGATGAGTCGGCGCTAGAGCGCAACATTGATGTAGCTGGTGGCTATCCTCACTCAATCCAGGTGATTGGCCATCAACTTTTGGAAGTCGATCAAGACAATCGCATTGACGAAATGGATTGGAAAGAAGCCTTGCAAATGGCCGCTGTGGAGCTGGCGCGTAAAGACTTTTCCGAGATGTACGATTTCAACGGGAAAGGGACTCTGCGCGAAACCGTTTTAAATATTCTTGCTCTCTCAGGGCCTCAGACAAAGCAACAGCTACGCGATCATGCTGATGGGAAAAACATCTACACCGAAGCGTACATGGGCTCCCTAAAAAAATCTGGAGCCGTGCGAGAATTACCGGACGGAACGATCACGCTTCACTCGATGCTCTTTCGAGCTGCGATTTTGATTCATCTCTATACGCACGCACAAACAAACAAAGGGTTTGAAGACTTGATAAAACGCTTCGCGAAAAACGGTGATCGTGCAAAGGCTCTATCAGGAATGGCAAAAGGCTAATGTTAAATGAGATTTACCAACGCTCTCTTCAGGCTTCGTTTCTTTCCAGCCATCTCTGGCTGGCGAAATAACATAATTTCTAAAATAGAATTTTTCGACTTTAAAATTTCACATCGGCCATCTGCAATTACATTTCGACCAAACCAATGACTTGTTCCAAAATGGCTAACCTTTGAATCTCAATAAAAGCCCTGCGCCCGCCATTTTCGTCTACCAAAATCCTTACGTGAACCGTTTGTGGATGTCCATTAGCGAGAGGATTACTTCCCACTAACATGGAACCGCTTAAATCATAATATGCCGAAGACGATGCTGCACTTGGTCCCGTATAAACTGCACGTGAAAAATTGATGGTTTTAAGACCAATTGACATTGTTGTTTCTTGAAGGTTGCACGTATAGCGAACAAAATTTTCATCTTTTTTACAATCGCTCCAAATTCCATCTAAATAGTTGAGCGAAGAAGAGGAAACCAAATTATGAATCACCTCACCTTTCAGATTTCCAAGGCGAGGGAAATCGCTGGCATTAACGGTAGTTGAAAAAAAAATCAAAGCCGAAAGAAAAAAACTCTTCATAAATTAGTCCTCCAATTTTAAAAAAATTATAAGTCATGAAAACCATAAATTAAAGTCAGAATTTACACGCTCTCTGCTTTATATCTTTCAAGCCACCCTTCAATTTGTACAAGATGCTCAAACGGCGAGAACATATGATCGCCAGCTGCATTGGCAGTGATTGAATCCTCAGCTTTCGTTTTTAAAGCAGCAACATCAAAATATGGCCGAATTTTTGCGTTGGGATTGTTTAATATCTCCAATGCCCTTTCTCGAACCCCAGCCGCATAGGCCGGGTTCTGAGTGGCTGGATAAGGGCTTTTCCTTCTGTATAGCACGTCATGAGGAAGCACATCTTCTAACGCGCGACGGAGCACGCCCTTTTCGATGTCTCCCGTAGTTTTCATCTCCCAAGGAATATTCCAAACGTATTCAACCAATCGGTAATCACAAAATGGTACGCGTACTTCAAAGCCGACCGCCATGCTCATGCGGTCTTTGCGGTCAAGCAATATGGGGAGAAATCGCGTCTGATTTAGGTA
>CAZUYQ010000090.1:2586-12959 GCA_964624705.1 uncultured Polynucleobacter sp. | reverse complement strand
CTTCACGGCGTCGGGCAGCGACTGCTCCTTCTCCAGCCAACCGTGGGACCTCCGCAAGTGCTTCATCGTAGCGTTGAGCAACGTAGTGCGAAATATCAAATCTAGAGTTAAGGTCTTTAGAAAGATAGTTCGGTGCAATATTTTGATTCATCATTGCCATCCATGGAAAAGTTTGTGCGAAAGCTGCCTCGCGATCATGAAACCACGGATAACCCCCAAATACCTCATCCGCAGACTCACCCGACAAAGCAACTGTTGCCCCTTGCTTCATGGCTTTACACAGCAGGTATAGAGATGTTTCCATCTGTCCTAGGCCGGGTTTATCGTGTGCCATGGTTGGAACTAGAATATTTTCGAGAAGGTCGGGATAGTCGATGACAACCATGTGTTGACTGGTGCCAGAATACTCGGAAACTTTTCTTGCCCATGGAGTGTCAAGGTCTAAATGCATGAAGTTAGGTTTAAAATCTCGCTCATGATTAACAAAGTCGATGGAATAACTATTGATTGTTTTTCCAAGACGCTTGAATTCTCTTGCTGCCAAGGCAGTGATTCCGCTTGAGTCCAGGCCACCGGAAAGCATAGTTGAAACTGGAACATCTGCCACGAGTTGATGGGCAACAGTATCTTGTAACAACTCCCTAATACGCATTACGGTGGTATTGAGATCATCGGTATGGGGCGCACTTTGCAGCTGCCAATAACGTTCCAGTCGGGCACCGCCACGCTCAAAGATCAGACGATGAGCGGCAGGCACCTCAAAAATATCTTTATAAACAGTTGCACCTGGGACGTGCACCATCAAGCGTCCAAAAATTTGAGCCATTCCATGTTCGCTAAGGACTGGCCTCACTTCCGGATGGGCCAGTATTGCTTTCAATTCAGACCCGAAAAGCATGGATGAGCCTCGTTGTGCATAAAAAAGAGGCTTAACTCCAAGATGATCTCTCGCAAGAAGAAGGCTTTGTTTTGCCTCATCCCAGATTCCAAAAGCAAATATACCGTTTAGGTGTTCGGTTACCTTGTGTCCCCATTCAACGTATGCGTGCAGCAAGACCTCTGTGTCGGATTTAGTTTTAAACTGGTGCCCCTTTATAGAAAGTCTATGGCGTAAATCTTTAAAATTATAAATTTCACCATTGAAGGTGATAACGTACTCTCGTCCATCCTTCTTAAATACCATTGGTTGAGCACCCGCCTCGGGATCGATAACAATTAGACGTCGATGTGCAAAAGCTGCTTGCGGTGATAGCCAAATCCCATCCGCGTCCGGTCCTCGGTGAGCAAGTGATCGGCCCATTCGTTCAACACTCAGACTCTCCTTTGTCAGATCTTTTTCGAAGTTCACCCATCCAGCAATGCCACACATTGGTTTATTCCTCCAATAATATTGCAAATATCCTAACACCTTGTGAATCTAAATTCAATAAAATGAATATATATTCAAAAATAATTACTTTTTATACCTCGCTAAGCCATTGCCTAACAAAATTCAAGCGGTGAAAAAAATGACGCTAGCGAGCGCATTTTAAGCCCGCATGCTCAAAACACTCGCCCAAAGCCAAGGGAGATCAAACTAGCGTTCGTAACGCTACCGCGGGGATTGCGAGCTAAGACTTCGAAATAATAATCGAGCATGCTTGCTTCAATAAAGTAGCCATTTCTGGCCGCTACAGCCACCTGCAGAGCAAAGAAATAAGCATTAGGGGGATAGTAACCATCCGGGTACTTATCCGGGAGGACGAAAAACGTTTCCTTCGAAGCATTGATCAATAATGCGGGGCCAATTAAAAGGCGGATCTCCTCACCATAATAGATGGCCGCTAAAGCTTTTAGATTTAGCTGTGTGATGATTTGGTCACTGCCCATCGAGGGTGTTAAGCCAAATGTCGCTGCCACCGAGCGGACTCGAACTCGCCCGCAATTCCACCCGCTATCAGTCCTTGATTCGCACCAACCTCGGCAAGAAGTCGAAGGTCAGCACGCGCGCTGGGGGCCATCAAGAGTAATAGAGTAATCGTTACGGCATTGAGTTTTGACATCGACTCTCCTGACAGTGCTCGAAGGAGAGGGCGAAACTATCCTTAACTTTCATCACTGAGAAAGTAGTGTCGACAACCCGTGCCACCGTTAATACTGGCTTATCGGAAATCAGCTCGAATCCGTATTTATGTGTATGACCGTGAAGCGAGCCTAGCACGTGCGGATGAGCATAAATACTGCGAAGTTCGTCGTTAGCCTCGGGATAGCGTTCAATCGAGCCGGGGGGCTGATGGGCGACAATGATGACATGTGGATAAGTTTCGATTTCACGTCTTAGCCAGTCAAAATCAGGGTAGCCCCATTCGAAAGGATTATTGTTCCACATCACAAATTTCACACCGCGGAAAGTAAACGTATAGTTAAGTGGGCCGAATACTCTTTTGTAGATGTCTTCTCCATAAATTAGGCCATCGTGATTTCCAACCACAGTAAGAACCGGATGGTTGGCTTTTTCGACAACATCTGCGACCCAAAGAAATTCGGCACGTAAGCTTCGATCAGTAAGGTCTCCGAGGATTAAAGAAAAAGATATATCGCCTCGATCATCCAATGCATTGACAGCAAGTTTCAGAAAACCTGGTAGAATCTGCGGATCTGAAATGAGTCCTACATTGAATGGCTCAAAACCCTGAGGGCTGCCCAGCTGGTCAAGTGCTCGCTCTGTAAGATTGTGGGGTTCACGGTGAATTAGATTGGCCCACGGGGAGGGCTCGCCACATGACCAAGCAAATAAGCAAGCTCCAATAACATACATATTTTGGATTTTAGGGCTCCGACGCGGCATGACTCATCCCCGAATTCGGTGTATTGATATATGTTTGGAACGCACGATAATAAGTCAAAGCGAAAGTCTGTTTAATAGAACTGGTAATATCTAATGGCATTGTTAACGCTCTCTCCATTGAAAAAAGTAGGTTTTCTTGCGGAAGAAAAACCGATTCACCTAAGTTGGAAATGGTAGGGACGTTTCTTTTCAGAGCAAACAAGGGGCTAGTGAAAAATCTTCCATTGTCAAGACTAAGTATTTTCGCAAGAAATGGCGCAACTTCCGCTTGAGAAACTGTTTCTTGCCGATCTCTAAAACCCAAAGCAAGAGAAGCAACCTCTTCCTCTACGATACCGCCCGACAATACGAGTGCAATATTACTTGCCAAGAAGGCTCTTGCCTCAGGTGTGTCAGTAGGTACAGGATTATATGGTTGCTCATTTGTACCGTGATCGCTAACAACCACCATTAATAGATCTTTCCACAGGTCCTTGGTCTGAGCTGCGGTAACAAAAGAGCCTAAAGCATAATCTGCATAAGCCGCGGTAAAATGACTGGGGTCATTCAAGGGCAGTTGACGAATCCATTGCGGAGCGTCCACAGGAAGCATCCAAGGCACGTGATGCGTCAGGGTCAGGATCATTCCGGAAAGGAAATCCGCTGTCGTCGAGGTACGAAGATTTTCTATTTCTTCAATGGCTCTTTGAAACATGACAACATCGGATACACCCCAATTCGTTGAAGGGGACTCGGTGGGAAAGTCTTTTCGCGACAAAAATTTCTCTACACCGTGGCGCGACCAAAAGCTCACCTGCGAATCAAAATCTGCGTCGCCACCGTGAAACCAAAAAGAGCCACCCTTTGCTTTGCCACTCTGGTCATTCGCATTTTTTAAAAAATCAGGAACGCAAGATTCCCTAAGATCAGGTCGCTCGCGCATCATGGATATTCCACGACCACCTAAAAATCCGCACCACACAGCTTCCTGTCCTGCGCGAGTAACTGTACCCGTAGAAAAAGCGTGGCGAAAAATGACTCCATCTTTTGCAAGAGCATCGATCTGGGGGGTAATAGTTTTCTTTAGCTTTTGAACCGAAACAATTCCCGTCTCTGCAGGACGAAATGACTCCATTAAAACCACAAGAACAACTGGTTTGCGCCCGGCAGTAATCCGACGTTGAAACGATTCAACTAGATTTTTTCCTGCTTCATCAAGAGCGTAATTTTCAGCACGCGGTCTTATAAATTCCTTCAAAGTATCGGCTTCGAGAGAACTTTGGGCGTGCAGGGTATTTTTAAGCCAAGAAATTTCCGCATCTGACAGTGGAGTCACCGAAGGGTTAAAGACCAATTCTCCTGGAAGCTTCTCCAAGATATTCATTTGGAGAGTTGGCGGTAAAAATAGATTTACACGATAGCGAATATTAACAACATGCGCCGTAATCGCAAACACAGGAAGACCTAAAAGTATCGCTCCATGAGTGCGTGGCGACCATTTATCGACGGCTAGCCACTTTTTCAGAAGTAGGAGGAGCAGGCTTGAGCTAGCAGCAATGACCAATGCTCCTGGCGTCATGTCGCTAACTCCAAGAGTCCTGAGAAATGCAATGTCGCTTATGTAAGAGAAATGATTTGAAACAAACTGGTGATGAAAAAACGAGACGTAATTTTGATGGATCATAATGAATATCAAAACTAGAACGCAAAGTGGGAGCCAAGATCTATGACTAGGAGTTTGAGAAAAAATCCGTTGCCAAACATCAAATATTATGACCAAAACGCTTCCGATACCGGCTATCCACAGATCGCTGAGAAGACCGACAAAATAGGCCGTAACGTCAGAGACGCTCTGTCGTTCAAATCCAGCCTTCAGATACGGAAACGAAAGGAGACGATGAAATGCAAAGATAGCTAAAAGAAATACGAATGAACGAAGTGCGTTTCCTCCTAAAGTAGTTTGAGCAACCGATAAATTTAGGTGTTTGGTTTGACAATTGCGGATTTGCGTTTGATTTTTCACATGTGAATTGATGCGTACATCGCCAATATTCATCTTGCATACCTAGCTGACGCCGCAAGGCAAAAAAAACCACCCCAGGCGCAAAGCGACGCAGCACCGAGTTGCTGAGAAAGCTCACGGCCCATCAAATCATAGATGTTGAACCCTAAAAAAATTGCCCCCGCCGTATATAGTGCTGCGGACGTTTTACTTAATTCGCGCCATCGCGAAAATCCTAAGCACAAAGACGGCCAAGCAAAAATAAATGCATTGGCATCTGTTGCAGCGATGAGCGGAATCGCGATCATTAAAGATGCCCAGGCAATAAAACTGATGCGCTTAGCACGTCTTTTCAAATGAAAATAAAGGCAGAAAGCAATACTTCCAATACTAATCAAGGAAGCTATTTTGGGTAGAAATAAACCTGTTGTTTCCTTTAGGGCTTTCGCAACTGCTGAGGCAAGTGTTTGATTAGTCGATATCATTAGATTGCTTTTTCCTGTCAATTCAATTGCAAGTTCGTTTATCCACAATGCGAGAAGATTTTTTGCAGCAGGTTGCGGGTAGATAAAATAGACAGGTACGGTAATTACAAGTAAGGCAGTAATACCCATTGCAGTAATCAGCTTGATGCGACGTTGAACTATCAGAAGGGGAATAAAAATTAAGGAGTATGGTTTTATTATCACTGAAAAACCGAGGATCACACCGGCAGCCACGTCTCGTCGTTGATTTGCTAATACTCCAGCCGCGACAAACCAAGCCATCAACATCAGATTCACCTGGCCAAGATGAAGTTCGCGCGCGAAATGGGGTCCTACAGCGAGTGCTGCGGTCACCAAAGCTGCAAGAGTCCAGTGTTCCTTTAGCCTCGCAACTACATTAATCGCTACAAATGTCATGGCCAAGGCAGACCAAAATAAAATTTTTGCTGCTAAAGGTGGAAAATATGCAAGAGGGAGAAATAATAGTGCAGCTGAAGGCGAGTACTTATAACGATAAAACCCATCTTCTTCTGGCAGATAAAGGGGGTGAGCCTCAGCGAAGCGTCGCGCTGCTTTTAGGTAAACTTCAAGATCGGACATCCATAAACGTCCGTTGATAAGCTCGACGAATATGCCAACTGCACTGGCCAGCAACAATGCGCTCGTCAAAAGCAGTCCCCAATTTCTCCCCGGCCAGAATATATTGCGATGAGGCGTGACCACAGCAATTTCGGGAGAAGCCCCATCAGTGCGCGCTTGAATCTGAGATTTGCAAAGAGTGGCGATGATGTCTTACTCCTTTAAACTTTATATTTGCCAGTTTTTGCAGCTCTTCGTCTCACTCCTTTAGGTGAAGTCGTCTGAGTCATTGCAAAAAAATGATTGCTTCTTAAAACTATGGGCGAAGGACTCCGCTCCCTCCGTTTCGGTGCCTTGACGTAGAGGCTAAGTCTCGCTTCTTCACTAAACGCAATTTACGATGCCCTCGAAGCGTCAAAGATTCAAGCCATTCGGGTTCCGCCTCTATTAAGGCTAAGTTCGGCAAATGCGTGGCAAGTTCACACAATGCATGGCGGGCCTCTATACGTGCAAGTGGAGCCCCGACGCACAGGTGAATGCCTAAACCAAAGGCTAAATGATCGAAGTCGTCACGCCCGATGTCAAAGTTATCTGGGTTTATAAAATGTCTAGGATCGCGATTGGCAGAGGCTAAAAGCGGTGCGACAAACGTCCCTTCGGGAAGAGTTTCTCCGGCGAGTTTTGTGGTTTCTGTGACGCGACGAATGAGCTGAAGGACGGGACTATCGTAGCGCAGTGCTTCCTCTACCGCAGCGTGAGAAAGTTGGGGATTCTCCACTAGACGTTGCCACTGGTCCGGATTTCGAAGTAAAGCAGTGATAGCGTTGCCAAGTAAATTTGTGGTTGTTTCATTCCCGGCGACAAGCATCAGTCGCGTTAAACTAAGTATCTCTGATGCGCTAATTATTTGATCCTGATCTGCTGCGCGAATTATAGCGGATATGAGGTCACTTCCAGGTTTTTCTCGGCGTAACTTGATGACGCGATCAAAGTAGGCAGTAAATTCTTTGCAGCTTTGAATGATTTCTTGCTCACGTCTCTTGCGCCATTCGATATCCGAATTGACGTGAACAGAACGAATACTGATCATGTCATCCGACCAGCGTTTGAAAATTTCGGCATGTTCAGGGTCGACCCCCAACATCTTCGAAATAATGGTCACTGGCAGCGGCATCGCAAAATCGCCGATAAAATCAAATTCGTCGCGGTTCAAAAGGTTTTTCTCTACGAGACTGCGTGTGAGAGAGGCAACACGCGGCTCCCATGCCTGCATTTCTTGGAGAGTAAACGCTCGCTGGATCAACCGCCTCACCCGGCTATGCTCTGGCGGATCTTGTCCTATGAGCGTGCGCATCGAAGTGAAGAGTTCAGCACCGGCCATCGTTGGAAAGGCGGTGTTAGTGCCAGTGGAAGAAAACAGCCTTGGATTCTTTAAAACTTGCACCACGTCATTGTAGCGCGTGATCCCGATAAATCCGTATGGTTCGATGCGACAGAGTGGGGCAGCTTCGCGAACCCGCATTAGATGAGGATAAGGGTCGCAGCGAAAACTAGGCTCAAGTAGATTTAAAATCTCCATCTTACATCGTCCTCCCAAGAACGGCTTGTCACCTATATAAGAACATTCGAAATAGATGCGTTTCTTCATCTAAGTTAATTTTACCAAAAATGAATATATATTCAATTATTCAATACTAAATTCATTGAGTGAGCGCGTAAATTTTTAAAAAAACAATTATATTTTGTACTTACACTGCTTTAGGCAGCTGAAAATTTTATTGGGAGAGCATCTTTGGATGAATCGATCCCAAGGCCTTCTGAAGGCTTAAAGATAATCGATTAAGCTGTGCAAGGGTATCAACGAAAACCCCCCATGCTTTGGTACGTGTTGCTTCAGATAAAAGAAGGTCGGTCGTCGTCACAAGGCCGCTTGAGAACCTGGCTTTATCTAGTCGGTAGGCTTCTTCGGCTTGATCTACAGCAGCTTTGGCGGCGTTTAATGCCTCTCTGGATGCTGATAAATCTGCCGTCAGGCCTTCGACTTCAAGGCGGGCCAGTTCCTCGGCTTCTTGAAGTGAGGAACTAGCTTTTCTTATCCGTGCCGCAGCTTCGCTTGAAGCGAAAATACGTGCTCCATTATCCCAGATGTCCCATGATACTGAAAGTCCGTAAGTTCTCGTGAATGGTGGGTTGCCAAATGAAGGCTCGGAATAGACGCGGTCGAGTTTTACAAAAGCATTTACATTTGGCGCAAACTTCATATGAGACAAGGTTGCTTCATAATTGGCAGCCTCCAGCTCTAAGGATGCCTTTTTCAGATCAACGCGTGTTTTCCAACCCTCTGCTTCCCTCGGTAAATTAACGGCATCCGCTGATTTCACTGCCTCATTGGTCTTGGGTAAAGGTTGCAGCAAGATGTTTGTATCAGGTGTGAAGCCAACCAAATAGAGAAGTCGCTGTTTGGCCTTCTTCTGGCGTGCATTCATTCTTGCGAGTTGAGCTTTGGCCTCTTGGGCTGCGATCCCAATCTTCAATAGATCGCTTTGAGTAATCCTGCCTGATTTGGAAAGAATGTCTGCATCGCGCATTTGAGCATCTGCTGCAGCAATTGATGACTCGGCAAGCTTTACCAATTCATCAGCCTCTTGTGCTTCTATATATGCACTAGCTGCCTCGAACGCGGCAGAGATTTTAGTAAAATCACTGTTAGCTGCACTCGCCTGTTCGTAAGCTTTTGCAACTTCAGACGCCTTATATGCTGTGAAGATGCCAGAAATAGGCTGCGTTAATTCAAGACCCCCTTGGCGGACCTCATCAGGACGTAAGGTAATCGCGTCTGGCCCAAGAGGTACTGTGACTGCTCGATCAAACTGCGCCTGGGTATATGTCGCGCGAACTTTGGGGCCAAGTCCTGAAAGAGCTTCATTGTGCTCAGACCGTCTGGCGTCCAATTCTGCATCAGCCATCTTTCCTTTTTTTGACGCATTTGGTGCTAGCTGAACGGCTTCCTCAAACGTTAAAACACGGCTAGTTTGATTACTTTGCGCAACTGCGCCATCTGCTAGATATAAAATGAAATAAACACACAGTGTAATTTTATAGATTGTCATATTGCAGCCTCCTCAGACTCACCTAACAATGACGGTCACTTCAGCAGAGAGACCGGCCTTAAGCGGCACACTTCCCACCTCAGAGCCGTCGAGTTTAATCTTGACTGGAACGCGTTGAACGACCTTTACAAAATTCCCAGACGCATTATCAGGAGGAAGCAGTGAAAACCTTGCGCCCGTTGCTGCGGCAAGACTTATAACTTCTCCTTTAAAATGACGACCTGGGTAAGCATCGACCATAATTTCTGCACGCTGCCCAGGATGCATTTGTCCAATTTGAGTTTCCTTAAAATTTGCGACGAGAAAAGTGTCATTGCTTACAAGCTGTGCTAAAGTTTGCCCCGGCTGAACGATTTGACCCTCTTGAACCGCTATCTTTGAAAGAGAGCCACCTCTTGGTGCGTAAATTTTTGTGTAATCAAGTTGGGCCCGTGCCTGGTTTAGTGCTGCTTCAGCACTCTTTACTTTAGCTGAAGCGAAGCCATGTTGCTCTTCTGCCAGTTTTAATTTAGCTCGGGCTTCATCACGTGCTGCGCGAGCTTTCATAGCTGTGCTTTGAGCATTCTCGTATTCAACCGCAGTAATGGCGTTTTGTTCCTTAAGGCTACGCGCACGGCCTAAATCATTTTCCGTATGTTTATAGTCGGCTTCAGCGCGCGTTAAGGCCGCCTCCGCGGCTGCAATTTGGGCGACACTTACCCGAGAGTTTTTTCCAAGCGAAGTCTCAGCTTGTGCTTTAGCGGCGTCATACTCTGCCTCTGCTTGTGCAATGCGGATCTCATAATCACGTGGATCGATCTCGGCAATCAAATCTCCAGCCTTTACAACTTGATTGTCTGTTACATGTAGGTGTAGCACCGTACCACCAACCTTGGGTGCAAGTGGTACTACGTCTGCTTCCAGCTGGGCATTATCTGTAGTTTCCTTACCCCCCGCCAGCAGGCCATAGCCTAGATAAGCGACGACGCCAATGACAGTAATTATTCCCAATACCAGGTACGCGCGAGAACTTCCGCGTCGCCCTTTCCAGTTAATCTGACGGGTTTTTTCTTCGGCATTATTTTTAGGTGTTTCCGCTGCTGATAGGCTCATATCTTTACTCCATAGTTGCGTCGATGTGGACGGGGGCGTTTTCTCGATTAACACGTAAAAAAGCTAGTAAGGGTAACACTGCAATGAAGACAAGAGCCTGCAGGAAAAATGATTTTTCAAAAGCAAGCACCATCCCCTGTTGAGCCACTTTTCCGTTCAAAGCTTTAATTGTAAGAGCATATGCCAAGTTTGGATCGCCAACTTTTGCGGTCATTTGTTGAGTCAACCCAGAAACCATGGAAGCAACTTCAGGACGAAGAGAGCTGACATGCCATCCTACACTTGCTTTTGCATGGGTT
>CAZUYQ010000090.1:0-2543 GCA_964624705.1 uncultured Polynucleobacter sp. | reverse complement strand
GCGTAGTGGCCAAGAAGTGTTGCAAAAATTGTAAGACCTATAGAGCCGCCAATTTGTCTCATAAAGGAATTGAGACCTGCCGCGTCGGCGAGATCTTTTCTCTCAATGGCAGACAATGCCACGGTTGTTAACGGAATCATCAGACATGCAAGGCCTACACCCGTAACCATCAGCGGAACAACGATATCCATATTGCTGCTTTCAAGTGTGATATGGCTGAGCTGAAGCGAGCCAACGCAGAAAGTTAGAGCTCCGAAAGCGATGATATAGGCTGGTGATATTTTGTTATAAAGTCGGCCTACAAAAGGTGTGACGACCAGCATAGCCAAGGTCCGAGGCATCAATGTAACGCCCGATTCTGTTGCGTCGTAACCCATAAGTTCCTGCATAAAAACAGGAAGAAGAAACATGCTTCCCATCAAAGCCGCGAACACAACAGCGGCGATAGCGGTTCCTGAAGCAAATGTTGGATCGCGGAAAAGCCGCAGATTAACGACAGGATGTGAGAAGGTAAGTTCGCGAATTATAAAAGCGACAAGAGTGATAGCGGCGACGGCTCCGCAAATCAAAATCTGTTTTGACTCAAACCAGTCTTTGGCAGGACCTTCTTCAAGAAAGTACTGAAGAGTGGAGATACCAATTGCCATTAAAGCGATGCCCGCCCAATCCATATTCTTTCGAAGTCCTTGCGCTCGGGCGAGATTAGCAGCGCGTACATCAGCGGAGTCATGAACGTTCTTCCACGTCATAAATACACCGAGTATTCCAACCGGAAGGTTGATAAAAAAAATCCACGGCCAAGAAAAGTTGTCTGTGATCCATCCACCCAAAGTCGGACCAATAGCTGGCCCAACCATAATCACCATGGAGAAGACAGCCATAGCCATTCCCTGCTCTGACAGTGGGAAGGTCTGCCTCATGATTGCTTGTTGGGACGGCTGTAATGCACCGGCTCCAAATCCCTGAAGAATGCGGTAAGCGACAAGGGTAGGAAGTGAACGGGCGACTCCACAAAGCACCGAACCCACGATGAACAATACGAGGCTGCCAAGGTAAAGACGTTTCTGCCCAAAAAGAGCACCTAAAAGGCCAGTCATCGGCATGATAAGAACCATCGCCACGACATATGCTGTTGTCACCCAAGTGACTTCTTCGACAGTCGCCCCCACAGACCCCCGAATATGTGGTATGGCAACGTTGACAATAGACGAATCAATGGTTGCCATCAAAGAGCCAAACGCAATCGAAAGTGCTACGATCCATTTGTTTACGTTTGGTTCACTCATGATTTTAACCCCACACCTTGAAGAAAAATTCTTAGAACGAAGGGAGTAGCAGCGCGAAAGGGGCGAGTTGTATCGGTTAACCGTTCAATCATGACTCCGCGCAAAAGTGCAGCTAGCGATCAGGCTAAAAGATCAGATTCTTCCGAAGACAGCATCTTTTCTTTCACTCCCCGCTCAATAAGGGGTCGGAGTTTGTCCACGAAATCTGCAAAAGGGGTATTCCGTTTCCGGTCATTGGCTTTACTCCCGCCAGGATTTTCATTCCCAAGGACGATACGTAAATAGTTTCGATGAGGCTCGAAAACATCGAAAACGGTTCCAATCACCGCTTTTAGTTGAGTTTCAAAATCAACAGACTTGTTTTGTTCAATTGCCTCTGAAACAGAAGTAGCGAAAAGTTTGCGACGATCTGAAAGCAGGGTCGAAAGTAGTACGTCCTTATCCCTAAAATAATTGTAAAGTGTTCCAACAGATACCCCTGCCCGATCTGCAATAGAATTCATGTTTGTAGCTGCAAAGCCATGCTCGGCAAGCTCCGACTCGGTTGCGTCGAGGATTTCTTTTGTTGTGGCCTCTTTCAATCTTTCACGTAAAATCCGTGGTTTAGCTGACATTGGCTGCTCACTAGTTAGGGAATGAATAAGCATGTACGTCTCCAATCCATCTTCCAAACATCTTATCGGTGGTGTCAAGCAAAACTTGAATAAAAAATATAATTATTGAATAAATATTCACTTTATGCCATTATGGCCTAGTTACTGATTTATCCAAAGGAAATGTCTATGAAAATCGATAGTACTTCCGATCATCAAAAAATTAGTTTTACCGCCAAGCTTGTTGCCCTTGGGCGAAGCGTGACCGAAATACCCTTTGCTCGCGAGGTGAGTGAGTTAATCGGAGCTGAACAACTTGGCCAAGACCTGGCCCGCTCAGCAGGAGCCACGAGTTCGCTGCCTTCATTTATGGTGCCGTTTGTCGAGGCGCGTTACATGTCGCTCGTTTCAGCAATTAAACGTAGCGGCGTGAAACAGGTTCTTGAGTTTGCAAGCGGTGTTTCTCTGCGTGGACTAGCTATGACAATCGAGAATAAGTGGATGACATATGTAGAAACAGATCTGCGTGATTTGACAATAGAAAAGCAATCCGTAGTTAAGAATATTTTAGAGCGGCGTCACTTGGTAAGACCTCAAAACCATTACATCGCCGAAGCAAATATTTTGTCATGGAATGAAATTGAGGCTGCTTGTGAGATTTTTG
>CAZUYQ010000089.1:10306-21552 GCA_964624705.1 uncultured Polynucleobacter sp. | reverse complement strand
CCACCACCGTTTCCGGGACCATGTCCACCACCGCCGTTTCCATGACCGGGACCATGATCACCATCACCATGGCCTGGATGAGGACGCGGTCTAGGACGCGGGAACGGAAATGGATTTGGACGTGGGAACGGACGCGGGTTTGGATTTTGAATCAAAATACATTGCTGGCCGAATTGATCCCAGTAACTGCCTGGAGAACAAACCCGATATATTGGCGAACTAATACATCTTTGATAATAAGAATCCCAGTAAGACCCTGCATAACACTGAGCATGATAAGTCGAACACTGACCTAATGACGAATCGTAATACGTACCAGCAGGGCAAGACCACGCATTCTGAATGCATTGTTGTTGACTAGAATTCCAGTAGGAACCAATTGGACAGCTTTGTGGATACGAAACACAGCTCGCAGAATAGCTATCGTAGTACGAGCCAGTCGGACACTGTTGAAATGATGGATTTTCGCATGACATGGAACCATAAGAATAACTGGTTCCGACTGGGCATTGGTGAAGATCGTCCACGCAACTTCCGTAATAAGAATCATAATGATAATTCAACGGGCAACGAGGAACATTTAGCGCAACACACTGATTCAGGAACGAATCGAAATAAGTTCCCGAAGGACAATTAATGGTTGGCGGTGGTTGCGGATACTGCAGACAAGAATCTGTTCCTGGATCGTAGTAGCTGCCTTGAGGGCAAGTCGTATGAGCAGCTTGCACACAGTAGGCTAACTGCACATCGTAATAATATCCGGCGGGACACTGCGGATTTACAGTTCCATCATCTTGGACAGAGATCTGAAATTGCTTATAGCTCGCTTGAACTTTAGTGATGTCTTCAATCATAATGCCAAAACGAACTACATCAGCTTTGGTTGGGATACCCGAAATAACAAGCGCATTATTCAGGTTATCAGAAGTAAACGACAAACCTTCTGGCAATTGACCATAATACATTTGTGCGACAAATCCTTGGGGCACAGATGCTGGATCAATTTTTATGATTTGACTGTACGGTGCATTAACACGAGCTTTGTCTAAATACTTTTGAGTAGTTAGTTTTGGATAAGGATAGGCCGTCGTATTATCCGCAATAAAACAGACCGGGCGAGATGCAATAATCTCATCCGTGGCGTCAACCGCCGCTAAAGTGAAACACCATTGTTCCGTGAAAAACGGTGTTCCTGTGACTGCAACTGAAGGACCCGTTGTTGGAGATAATTCAAGACCTGGAGGTAATGTATCTTCCAAAATCTGCCAAGAGACCTGTTGTTGATCCGAATTCAACAAACCAAATTGCACTTGAACATTCTGACCATATGATACATGTAACTCTGATTCTGCGACCGCAATGATTGGATCGTCAGCTTTCGCTGTCAGTCCCGGCATTGCAATTGCAAGACCTAACATCCATCGTGCCAGTCTTCTGGGTCGCTCTGTTAATTTCATTACAAACCTCCAAAAAATATAAAAATCCTGCACCACTTCTGAACTGAATCGATTTTTGCGTCAATGCGTCAAAGTGGCTGAGCCGATAAAAAGCGATCAAGTCCGAATGGCAGCAATAAATTAAAAGACAATGAGAATAGCGATTTGCACTCGAAATTCTTATCCACATTAAAAATGTTGATAGAAAAATGAGTCGCATCGTTTGAAAATAATTCGACAAATTGACGCAACTAGCGAGTAAGATTACCGAAATTTAACGCTTAACGCCGATCTGTTTTTAAACTTTTAAATGCTTAAGATTACCGCGAAAAACGCCGAAGAAACGTTGTAGCTCTCATCCGCTGAAGTTCAGGAGGGGTGTTTTGAATAATACTAGTCCTAAAAAAAATCTTTTATCGAGCACCGAGAAATCCGCAATCTTGCTGATGTCAATTGGTGAAGATCTCGCTGCAGAACTTATCCGCCAACTTCCCAAACAAGATGCGCAACGAATTCTTGCAGTCATATCACGACTGGGAAAAGTTGAAGATAAGGTTGTGGATCAGGTTCAACAAGATTTCATAGCTTTGCTTGCAACTGCATCCAAATTTAAAGTTGGCGACAAGCATTTTGCAAAAAATATTCTTCTATAAGCTTTCGGCGCTGAAGTAGCAACCATTACGATCATTCTTGCTCATCTCTCGCCAAAAAAATCTGGTGAAGTCATTTCGCATTTCCAAGCCAATATTCGCAGCGAGATCTTATTGCGGATGGCGACACTACAAGAAGTAGATCACGCCCTCTTGGATGAAATTGATGGCCCCCTAGGGGCTTCCATTGAAGCATTACGACGTCGCTCAGTGACACAAATAGGTGGTATCGATAAGACCGCCGCGTTACTTGCAACTATGAATGCTACACAGCGGGAAGATCTATTAGAAAAACTTGCTCTCACGCAGCCTGAAGTAGCGGAAGCCATCCGAGCACAGTTGTGGACATTCGAAGATCTTGCAAAAATCCAACCAGCAGATATCGAAAAGATCCTGCGAAAAGTTGCAGCATCTGATCTCGAATTGGCACTTCGACAAGCAAGCGACACCTTAAAAGCACGGATTTTCCGAGCTATGAGTGAACGACGGGCACAAGACCTTAAAGAAGCTATTGCATTAGGGAAGCCAACGCAACTTACGAAAATTGAAGAGGCTCAACGTCGCATAGCGACATTGGCATCGAATATGATTCAAGATGGAGAAATAGTCGATCCATCGGAAAAAGCTGTCTGAGTCGCGCAAATTGCTCTAAACTACATGATCTTTGCTATCCGATTATAGGGGTCATGAATGAAATTTCAGCACTTTGTGATATTTGTCGCAGGGTTTCTATCTCTAGACACAGGCTTCTCGAAAGTAAAACGAATCCCAGTATCACCAAATACATTGTCGGTGCATGAGATCTGGAGCAAGTCCGCTGGCCCACTCAGTGGGGACGTTTTTTTATTGACCAAATACGGTAATTTCTTTTTAGATGAGCAAGATTTTGAGAGCGAAACTTTAGTGTCCAGCTCATTCCGCGGCAAGAAGCTCCCACCTCATCCCATGACAATGCACGGCTTTGCTTGGGACTATGATCTGCGCATTCCGATTGTGTTTTTCGATCCAACACAGCGTTGGTTCAAACCTGGTACCTACAAGAACATTGCGGTCCAACAAGATATTGCGCCAACACTCGCCGAGATACTTAATATCCCTCCTCCTGCGCGTAATGGAGGAAGGATTCTTATGGAAGCAATCACGACCGAAACCAAGAAGAAGATAGCAAAGACCAAACCACGCGCTATTTTGGTTTTTGTTCAAGATCAAGGCGGACGAACCTACTACGAAGCACACCCTGGAAAAGCTCCTTTTTATGAGTCCATGATGAATAAAGGTTCGAACTTTGTGAACGGGTCCGTCGCTCACGTCGATGTTGAAACGAGTGTCGGACATGCCGCCGTCGGCACCGGAGCTTGGCCGCCAGAAAGCGGTGTGACAAATAATAATTTTTTTCATACGGGTCTATGGCGTCAGGTAAAGGCAATGACGATGCCCACTTCAGGAGAGCGCAAAGAAAATATAACTGGGCATTCTGGATTTCTTCTTGCACCTACGCTTGCAGATGTTTGGATGAGCGCGACAGAGGGTAAGGCAAAAATCTTCTCGCAAGCTTATGCTGTGAGAGCTGCAATCGGCATGGGCGGACATGGCGCAATGTTCGAACACGGCAAGAAAACAAATGTTGTTTGGATGGATGAATCAGACTCGCATGGCGAGTTTTATCAAACGGACGAGAAAAATTACACGCTCCCAGCCTCGTATCATGGAAATAGTGTCCGTCCTTATGTCGATCGCCTTATTGCCGCCGCCGGCAGTGTCAATAAATCCTGGTATGATCACGAACTGATTGATCCTGAGGGTAAACTTAACGGCCGCCTAGTGAAAGCCTCCCCCGCGGCGAGTATTTGGGAAGCTGATTTAGCAATTGCCGCAATCAAAGAACTACAAATTGGCCAAGATGATATTACGGACCTTATCTTCATTAATATGAAAGCAACAGATGGTTGCGGCCATCTTTTCGGTTATGAGTCAGATGAGTGCGGAGAGGTCCTTAGTGCAACAGACCGCGGTGCAAAAAAGATCTTTGATGCAGTCAGCGCCGCGACATCTGGCAATTTTCTTGCAGTATTAACAGCTGATCACGGTGCTGCTCCGCTCCCAGAAATCGCAGGTACAGCCCGGTTTAGTCGCCAGCGTTTAATCAGCGACCTTAATCGCAAATTTGATCGCAGAGACAATCACATCGATGTTGTCATGACGTTAACTTCTAGCCAGCTCTACTTAAACCGGGGAGAACTACAAATGAACGGATTTAAGGTTGCTGATGTCGTCAAATATTTGAAAGCATATCGCGTTCCATTTAGAGCTCCATTCAATGCGCTAGCAGATGAATGGATTAAAAAAGGCAAAGCAAAAGAGCAGCTCTTCTTTGAGGAAGTGCTGCCCAAGGAAGAACTCATGAAGACGAAGACGACTAGAAAATAAGGCGCTTTATCATCGTCCTGAGGCCCAAAGGCTAATTATCGGAATTTGTCGCCTCAGGCTTGTCGCAGCCTTCGAGCATATAGTCTTCGCGTGCTTTATCACGCACTGCAACCGCTTCGTCTAAACAAGCACGAGCAGCGTCAAGACGGGATTTAAAATCGTCCTTCTTGCGCAAAACGAGTTTTCCTTTAACTTGAATTAAATCGTCCCCAGCCCGGTCGCGGTCGGTAACAACTTTTTTCATACAAGGAACGGATAGTGGTCCTTCTTTAACGAGAATGCCTTTCGCTTCTGCTTTAGCTTTACGGCACATCGCCAATCCCGCTAAATCGCCTTCAATACGTTGACGATCAGCATTGATGGTATTTACGGTGGTCGTATATTCCGATACTGCACTACGATCTGAATGAATCGATGCGTTATCGCCTTGAACTATCACTTGGTCGTCACCGGCATACCCAGCAACATAGTCGTATTTCATCTCAGAATTTTTCTCTGCATTTCCAGTAGTACTACAGCGTACGAACATCAGAGCAAAAACAGACAACGCAAGAATTTTCATTCCCATCTAGAAACCTCTTATCAAAAATGTTTGAGACTTAACCCCGGTTTGGCCTATTATAAGACGAAGGACCCTTAACGACAAGACATTCCACCTTTGGTGCTTTGAAGCAGATTTCAATTTCATTTATCGCTTCATCGCCATTTTTCACTTGAAAAATCGCTGACCTGCGAACATAAAGGTTTGGCGGTAAATTTACTTTTGCTCCTAATATATGATCTTCTCCATATTCTGGATACTGAGCGTCGCGAATGGCCTTACGCGCATCACGGGCTATCGCGGTAGCCAGTGCGCCTCCAGCAACCCCTGCACCGACTCCGCTTACTGAAGAATTCCCTGAAAGGGTCGCCACAGCACCGACCACGACTAAGCTGCTGAGAAGTAGGTTGGTATTGGTTTCGTTTTGTTTTTTCTGAAATTCATAAGATTTAAGAAAGGAACGAGTCTGATCTGCAGTTATTGGTTGAATCCGCTTCTCATTAGCGATGCTGACGTCAGAACTCTCAAGATCAAACCAATCTTGGGAGGTGTTTTCAAATGTGCAGTTGATGGCTAAGAATTGATCCGTCAATCGCTCTGGGTCAGAACAACTCACTTTCATTTTCCCTTCATCAGCGAGCTCAGGTGTACGATAATGTGTTGTCACACAACTAGAAGTGAAAAAAGCCAAAGAGATGGTAAAAAAGAAATATAAAACTCTGTTTTTCATTAGCAAAACCCTCCTTACCTCAGGTCAGCAATAAAGATGCCACTATTATTATAAAGGGTAGTATGTATGAATTTTATGAAATAATATCTTTCCCTATAGGTTTTAACAGGACTTGTAAACGACGTGCGACACACTTTCGGCGAGTTACACATATGTGGCTCTTTGGAGACATATTCCGATGATGACAAATATTCGAAACTTCTGTGGTTTATGGATCTTGATACTTTTGCCGTATATATTTGCCGCATGCGTCACTTCAAAAGATCGGACTGAGGTTACCGAGGGCTTAAATATCGCAGAAGTTACTGCGTATGTTCCGCCTCAAGTCAAAGACAGGTCAGGATGGGCAGAGGACATCTCTCAATCTATCGCAGCTTTGAGTAAGGCGCCGACAGCAGAACGTGTCTGTGCAGTCATCGCTGTCATAGAACAAGAATCCGGATTTCAAGCCAATCCACAAGTAGCAAACCTGCCGCAGATTGTTCGTGACGGAATTCTAAAAAAATTCGAACCCCTTGGTATTCTCGCAGAGCCTGCGGTTAAACTCCTTCTGGCGGGTAAAGCTCCAGGTACAACTGAATCATTCGATAACCGAATTGCCTAACTACGCAGTGAAAGAGATTTGGATCAATTTTTTCGGGATATGGCAGCCGCCTATCAGGGTGAGTTTCCTGGACCGTATGCCATTGCATCTGTCGTTTCAAAACTTATGGGTAAAGGCTATCTCGCAGAGCTCAATCCCGTGACCACTGCTGGGTCAATGCAAGTAAAGATAAATTTTGCGAAGACGCTCGATGAAGCAAACGGCAGAAGTGATGAAGAAATTCGCGACTGGATTTATACTCGGGCTGGAGGATTGCGAGTCGGAACCGCACGGCTACTCGGTTACGATGCTTCATACGATGACATCATATATCGCTTTGCAGATTACAATTCGGGAATATACTCGTCGCGAAACGCTGCATTTCAAGAAATGCTTGGACATGTAACAGGACAAAATCTTACGCTTGATGGTGACATCCTTGCCTACGATCAAAATGGTATTAAAGACGTCGAAACTGAAAGCTTAAGCGCTCTACTCGCTTTTGCCCGTAAAAACGATATTTGGGAATGGACCGTTCAACGTGACGCAAAGAAAGAAAAGGCCCAAGAATTCGAAGAAACGACCTCGTGGGAAAAAGTGCGGGACGCTTGGAAAGATAAAACGCATAAAGACGCCCTCTATGCGCGGGTGCCGAGTGTTTTATTATCGTCTCCCAAATTATCCAAGACGAGATCTACCGAATGGTTTGCCACTAATGTAAAAAAACGTTACTCAGCGTGTCGTGATAGAGGAAAACAATGAAAAAACAAACCACAAACCCAACTAGCCCATCATCGATCCCCTCTGCGCAACATCACTTTCGATTTCATGCTCCCCTCATGCATCTCGATCGGATTTATGGTAACGACTGGTTTGCGCTCAAAGCTGAAAAGTTCGCGAGATTTTTTGGCACACCCATTTTCCTTGGTGCCCAAACGTTGGTAGTTACCGTTTGGATCATTTTAAATGTCGTCGGCGTTGCTAAATTCGATGTCTATCCATTTATCCTGCTCAACCTCGCTTTTAGTCTACAAGCAGCATACGCAGCGCCGCTCATTCTTCTAGCCCAAACCAGACAATCAGACCGTGATAAAGCCCATGCTGATGCGGATGCAAAACACCGCGAGGCGCTTGCAATGGACAATCAAGAGCGTCAAAACCTCATGTGTCAACAGACGGCTCAGCTTCTAGAGCTGATGCGTCAAAATACAGAATTGACACTGCTTACGAAGGACCTAAGTCTACGAATCGAGACACTTACCGCCGAAGTCCATCGCCGATTGACGACGGGGAGTGAATCAAAATAACCTTCGAGCACACTATTCGCCTAAAATCCTCGTAAGCCGGGACCGGCTGACAGTGATTTGACTCGATATCGACAACTCGTATATGACTATCGGATTGCAAATGATCGAAACCTTCGGATCATGATCTGCAATAGTAACACTCTGTTATTGCAAGAAAAGCACATTTCCATAAATTTATGGAAATTAGTGTCGAAAAGTATTATATAATAGGAGTGGGGCGATGAAACGTCGGGATCTGGAACGAGAGTTGAAGAAGCTAGGCTGGGAGTTCTTAAGAAGTGGTGGAAGTCACGATGTGTGGAAACGAGGCGATAATATCGAAGCCATTCCACGACATAACGAGATTAATGAAATCACTGCAAAAGCAATTTTAAAAAGAGCAAAGGAGAAAGTATGCAAATAAGAGGTAAAATCTGGAAAGATCAGAAATACTGGATTATTGAATGCTCAACACTTAATGCGTCTACGCAAGGAAAAACAAAGAAAGACGCGCTTTGCATGATGGCGGATTGGGTTAGGACCATGCTAAATGATCAAGCCTTCCCGATTGCGATCACCGCAGTTGGCGGTACTGAATTTAAAATGAGTTTTAGTCAACCAACACCGATTGTAGCACTAATACTCTCACGGACAAGATCCAGCTCAAAAGCCACCTTGTCTGAAATTGCAAAGGCTATGGGCTCTGATCACCCCAATTCTGTCTATCAGTATGAATCGGGCAAACACGACCCAAGCGTACAGAAGTTAAATGATTTATTGCGGGCGATGGGCTGTGAGTTAGTTTTGTCGGTAGTGAAAGATGAAGACTCAGAAAAAGCTGCTTAAATTGTCTTTAGTGCAGAAGCGTCAAAGAAACTTCAAATTTTCAAAATGCTTTGAACACAACCATTCCCACAATAATCATCATAAAAATGGTCGGCACTTCGTTCAAATATCGCAAGGTCCTACTCGCAGGTAGACTGAGAGGATCGACAGCCGCAGCACGCATTATTTTTCCTGCCCAGAGGGTTGAAACAATAAGGCCTACTACTGTCGCAAGTTTAACATGCAACCAACCCATTTGTAGCATTTGCGGAGACAAAGCCATCATTGCAAGGCCCGCGATGATGGCGACTGTCATGGCTGGCTTGGTAATATAGCGATAAAGCCGGTATTCCATAAGCTTAAGCAACTCGTGATTATCGAAGCTCTGTATGCCGCGTTCACGATGATTAATAAAAAGCCTATATAAATAGAGAATTCCGGCCATCCAGCTAATGACCGCAATAATGTGTAACCACTTCATCCACAAATACAGCATAACGAGGCTTCTCTTTATTTGATCCCGGCATAAACACGGTGAACATCATCGCAGTCATCGATGTCGGCTAGAAATTCCGAGACTTCTTTTTGCTGCTCGGCATTCAGCTCGACAAAGTCTTTTGCACGGTAGCTCAATTCTGACTTTGAAATGGACCAACCAAGTTGAGTTAGAGCTTTGTTGACCGCATCAAGATCGGATGGATCCGTATAAAAACGTCCACCGACAAGGCCTGCCTCACCGTCTTCACTCTCTTCTAGCGCTTCAACATCTTGCGCACCAGCTTCGATTGCCGCGTCCTCGATATCTGCACCTGGTTTGTTGATGGTCGCTTCAATTTCACCAAGACGGTCAAACATCCACCCGACGGACCCAATACTTCCGAGCTGGCCCTTACGGAAAAGAACCCGTACGTCGCCGGCAGTTCTATTTTTATTATCCGTCAAGCATTCGACAATGACTGGAACCTTATGAGGAGCGAAGCCTTCATAAGTAATAGTTTCATAGTTTGCGGGCCCGTCAAGAAGTCCTGCACCTTTCTTAATGGCGCGATCTACTGTGTCACGTGGCACAGAGGCTTTCCGAGCGGATTCAATCGCGGCACGAAGACGAGAGTTATGGTCTGGGTTAGGATCACCAAGTCGCGCTGCGACGGTAATCTCTTTTGCGATTTTTCCGAAAATCAATCCGCGTTTTTTTGCCGTATCGGCTTTGCCTGCATGTTTCCATTGTGCGCCCATCTGTCAAACTCCTATCTTTTCTTGATCACTATTTTAATTTCGAATTAATTTGCAACGAAGTTTACGATCTTACCTGGAACATAAATTTCTTTGCGAATCGTCTTACCCTCAACTTGACGCTGCACGGTATCGAGGACTCGTGCGAGATTCATAATTTCTTCCTGCTTTGCAGTTTTCGCCACTTCAAGCGTGCCGCGGAGTTTTCCATTCACTTGGATGGAGATGGTAACGGTATCGTCGACTGTCAACGCCGGATCAAAACTTGGCCATGGTTCGTAGGCTAGCGTCTTTTTGTGACCCAACCGTGCCCAGAGTTCTTCAGCCGCATGCGGCGCGAAGGGTGCCAATAGAAGCACTAACGCGCTAGCAGCTTTACGACTAACTTTACCTTCTTTGTAGCAAACATTGGTGAATTCCATCATTGCCGAAATAGCAGTGTTAAAGCTCATCGCTTCGATATCATCGCCGACTTTTTTGATGGTCTTATGCAGAGACTTAGTCAATTCCGGTGAATCGACTGTGTCCTGTATTTTGCTGGTGGTACCATTATCATCCAAAAGAAGACGCCACACTCGTGAGAGAAAACGGTGGCAGCCAACGATGCCACTGGTTTGCCATGGCTTAGTTGCAGTCAATGGCCCCATAAACATTTCATAAAGGCGAAGCGAGTCTGCGCCAAATTCTTTAACGACATCGTCAGGATTGACAACGTTGCCGCGAGATTTCGACATCTTCTCGCCGTTTTCACCTAGGATCATCCCCTGATTCACGAGCTTTTGGAATGGTTCTTTGGTATGAACCACACCGCAGTCATAAAGAACCTTATGCCAGAATCTTGCGTACATTAGATGCAATACCGCATGCTCAGCACCGCCAACGTAGAGATCAACAGGCATCCAGTAATTCTCGTTAAGAGCGCTAAACGGTTCTTGATCATTTCGTGGGTCAATAAATCTAAGATAATACCAACACGAGCCAGCCCACTGAGGCATGGTGTTCGTTTCGCGGGTCATCTTGGTATTCTTTTTTTCGACATTAAGCCAGTCTTGAGCTTTTACCAGTGGTGATTCGGGTGTTCCGCTCGGTTTGAAATCGTCGAGTTCAGGCAAACGAACTGGAAGTTCAGAGACATCGACAGCGATAACATTACCATCGTCCGTATGAAGAATCGGAAATGGCTCGCCCCAGTAGCGCTGTCGACTAAAAAGCCAATCACGCAATTTATAGGTGATGGTTTTCTTGCCTTTGTTATTGGTCTCGAGCCAATCACACATGGTTGATATAGCTTTCGCTTTATCAAGGCCATTTAGAAATTCGGAATGTACCAACTCACCGTCGCCGACATGAGGCGCTTTGATAATATCGGACTCTTCACCACCAGTGAGGACACGAATAATCGGTAAGTAATATTTTATCGCAAATTCATGATCGCGTTCGTCATGACCAGGAACAGCCATAATTGCACCGAGGCCGTAACTCATCATCACATAGTCAGCAACCCAGACTGGAACTTTTTCGCCATTCGCAGGATT
>CAZUYQ010000089.1:4593-10296 GCA_964624705.1 uncultured Polynucleobacter sp. | reverse complement strand
CACACCTGTCTTATCTTTTGTCTGAGCACTGCGATCAAGATCGCTACGATTCTTGGCAGTCGTCACATATTCTTGCACAGCGTCTAGATGTTCTGCTGTCGTGATCTCAGCAACAAGCGGATGCTCAGGTGCAAGTACACAGAAGGTCGCACCAAATAATGTATCCGGACGAGTGGTAAATACTTCAAAAGATTTACCTGGGTGACCATCAAGATCAAAACGAACCTGCGCACCTTCACTGCGACCGATCCAGTTACGCTGCATATCTTTAATCGATTCGGGCCAATCAACAAGTGCAAGATCTTCAATCAAACGATCAGCGTATTCGGTAATCTTCAAAACCCACTGACGAAGTGGCCTACGCTCAACCGGAAAACCGCCACGTTCGGATTTACCGTCGATGACTTCTTCGTTTGCAAGCACAGTTCCGAGAGCTGGACACCAATTTACTGGTGCAAAACTTTGATAGGCAAGACCCCGTTCAAATAGCTTTAAAAATATCCACTGCGTCCATTTATAGTATTTAGGATCAGTGGTATCAACTTCTCCATCCCAGTCATAACTAAATCCTAGCATCTGCAGCTGCTCGCGGAAGCGACGGATATTCTTCTCGGTCGTCACTCGCGGATGTGTTCCAGTTTGAATTGCATACTGCTCAGCAGGCAGACCAAATGCATCCCAACCCATAGGATGCAGAACATTAAAGCCCTTCATTCTTTTATAACGAGCCGTAATATCGGTTGCAGTGTAACCCTCTGGATGTCCAACGTGAAGACCATCACCTGACGGATAAGGAAACATATCGAGGGCGTAGTATTTGGGTTTTTTAGGATCCGGGGCAGGTGTTTTGAATGTTTTGTTATCTAGCCAGTACTTCTGCCACTTAGATTCAATAGCCGAAGGAATATAGTCATGAGTCGATTCAGTCATAGTTCATGTCACCCGCAATTTAATGAGGGCCAAAGAATACAGGAGTTTACGTGGAAGCGCAAACTCGGACGGGAGGAGTTGTTTTAGGTTAAAATTCCTATTAATTACGATAAGTTATCGTGATTATCTAATGGTTTGTTGTTCAAAAAAACAATCTTTTATCCACATTTTTACACCAAGCCATGTCGATTTATCATTCAAATGAAAGGTTACACCTTTCATTTCAAATTTGGTAAAAACGTAGAGCTTTGTCGCAAGTGTCGGATACTCCCAGTTGGAAATTATTTTGGCTGAAATTGAATCCCCCACAGCTGATGCGACTGACGAATCGAGACTCACTTCTTCTTGATCGACCTGATTAAATACCGCATTGCCATCAGGTTTTTGAACGATAGAAAACTGACAATCCTTACCACGGTAAACTCCTGGTTTGAAGACCTTCAATAATGCCACAATCGCACCAGCAACTTCACTTTTGGTAAAGTCGCCTGACAACGCCTGGATTCCAGATGGCACTTGCACAGGGTATCTGATCGGATTTCTATTTTCCGTGAGGTGCTTCATTTTTACGAACTTATATTTCTGCCGATCTTCAACAGAAACAATTTGAAACTTCGATCCAGGAAGAATTAAAACCTCTCGCTCATTAGTCGAGCTGGAATCTCCACCATTAGAACTAATCCAACCGATATAACCCAATCCATCTGATTCAATCTCAAATAGAGCATTTCTCTTAAATCTATTGGCAACTTTCTCGTCGGTCGATGCGCTTAAAAAAGCTGGGGCCGTGATCTCCTTACCTTCAACATAGTCAGCGTCTTCAGATTCTGCGATTTCACCTCCACGGTAGAACGTGCCATAGAGAGCCGCTGATTTATTAACACCTGAAGCAATCGCCTGATTAAACATTTTGAACTTATCGCAGTCATGATTGTAGAGTGAATCGTTTATAGGAACGTATGATCTCTCAGTAAAGAGAGTAATGGCCGCAGCTTCTTCAATGAACATACCCTGATGCAAGCTCAGGGCACCATTTTCGAATTTTTGTTTAACTGCACCTATGGCCGATAGAAACGAACCAATATGGTATTCCACAATCGGAGCGTTCGCCATAGCTACCCGATTAGGAGGACTTGTCAGAACGATTTCAGTGAGATTATAGCAAATAGGCCTTGAATTAGTGTTGAATTGAAAATCGCTATGAAGCAAGTTGCGATTTTTGCAGCCAAACGTGGCAAGTAGTAAAACGATCTCGATTACGATAAATGGCATTTTGAATCACCGTTCATTATTGCGCAATAATAAATGGAATCGGATTTATCATATTCGTGGGTCACCACCGACGTCGGCGGTAACAAATGACAATTTTCGTTGCTGACTTATAGGTTTTACCGTCTTTCAGATGCAACACTATGTATTCCGTTGTGAATCAGTAATATTAACTAAGATTCCTTCAATGACTTAGCAGAGCTTTTGTATCTTCATTTTCAATATAGCAGAATTGAAAATTTTTGAACAACGCTAAATACAATCTTAAACGTCTCACAATTTTACCACCGACGTCGGCGGTAAATACAAACACAACAAATGTCATTTAACCCTTATTTTGTAGACTAAAATCAAAATATTATTTATGATTCACTCATCATTTTTCGAGCAAAGGATGAAGTCATGAACTTAAGAAATCTGAACGATAAAGAACTACTTGCCCAGATTAAATCCTTTGTTCAAATTGAGCGCGAGACGCTAGTGAAAGTTCTTCATCACCTTAGAGAAATCGAACGACGCAAGCTTTATTCTGACTTAGGTTTCAAAAGCCTATTTGATTATACAATTGGTGAACTACGATATAGCGAAGGCCAGGCATGCCGACGCATCCAAGCAATGCGATTGATGAAAGACCTGCCTGAGTTAGAAGAAAAGATTGCTAAAGGTCAATTGAGTCTTAGCAATGTTCAGCAAGCTCAAAGTTTCTTTCGCGAAGCTCAAAATGCCGAGCCCAATCGTATGATCGATAAGACTGAGAAACTTGAAGTATTGGGCAGGTTGGAAAATAAATCAGTGAGAGATGCTCAGAAGGAGCTTCTTAAACTCCAACCTGGTGCTGCACTACCTAAAGAACGGGAACGCGTTATTACTGAAACCTGTTCAGAGGTGCGATTCCTGATGAGTGAAGCGCTTAAAGCCAAGCTAGAATCAGTGCGCTCGCTCATGGGTCTTAAAGGTGCTGCGATGACTTACGCCGAACTCTTTGATGTGATGTCGGATTTAAGTCTGGAGAGTCTTAAGGCTAAAAAATTTGGCAGGAAGCGTTCTGCTCACGATACCGAGACAACGAAGGCCTCAGAGCCCGAGACCGAGGCAGACAAAGTTGATCTCGTACCACCGACGTCGGCGGTAAAACCTCGGGCACAAACTTCGAATTCTCGTTACATTTCTCAAGCAGTAAAACACTATATTTGGCAACGCGATCGCGGCTGTTGTGCCAATTGCGGTAGCACGAGGAATCTCAATTATGACCATATTCTGCCGGTAGCACTAGGTGGAAAATCAGAGGCCGAGAATTTACGTCTGCTATGTTTTCACTGTAATCAAAGGGCGAGTATTAATATTTTTGGAGAGTGGCAGAAGCAGGCCAACTAGGATATAGCCAATCGCAATTGGCGCCACCAAGCTCTGTTGGATGCTCAGTTTAAACATGACAATCTGCATTTCACAGCGGTTTAGTCTCATAGACGAGAAGACTTTCAACGACTGAGAAATGCAGCAATGGAATACATTGAGGTCGGCCGCCTTGTCCAATCTACGGTTGGCCAGATGACTTTGCTGAAATCTCAACTATAGTCGGACAAGAATCAGAAGAGCTTAATTTCAGATCATGCCGAAATGATGTGTCGTCAATGCCAAAAGGTCGATTTTGCAAGAACTCTATCCTACCATCGCTCCCATTAATTCCGTCCACTTTATCAAAGGCATGGAAAGTATATCTTAATGGTATTTGCGGTTGATCACGTCGCGCAGTGCGGCCCAAGCCGAAATGTGCTTCGACGATATGACCGTTAACATCCAGTTTAAGGTCTTTTTGCCAGGTTGTTGTGCCCACGGAGCACATATTGTCACATACAAATGTCACGATTTCTTTATGGGTGCTAATAATTGGCTCATCAGGACTACAGTAACTTTCGGGATTATAAGTGGTTCCCGGTCGCAATGAATACGGTGTTACCTTTAGCGTTACAGTCATGGTTATATTTGAAGAAATTTCCACGGCGTGGGAAGCCGAAGCATCGCCAGCTAAAGCACATGTGCCGAAAAGAAGCATAAATGAGATCGGAGTTTTCATCAGATTTCGAACGTGCATTGATATACCTCTCAATTTAAATTTAGTATTTTTGTCGACACTTATAACCTTCTGGGAACCATGATAGATCTAATCACGACAATATCAAATGGATAATTTAGATCTTCTCACTTCATGATGGAAGCGACTCGATTGACTCCGAGGCCGGCGTTAGAATAACGACATCTCTATCAACCCGGAAAAAACCCTTCGTCCCAGGTAATCTGAGCCAGCAAGCGTTGGCCTTCGACACTTGGATGATATCGATCATGCGATGAAAGATGTTTGCCTTCGAACTGAAAGTGTCCAACTTTTCCTGCAAAGCGCACGTTGCTGCTGTGAGCTTGGGCTATGGATTCCAGAGCACGATTTGTTCGTTCCCAACGCTCGCGGTATGCAACTCGAAGGCGGTCGATTAAGACTGGTGGCAAACGCAGTCCATTAGAGTTTAACCAGTGATCCAAAACTCGACTTTGATTTGGTATACCGACAAGCAGAATCATCACACGCGGATTGACAGCAATTAAGCGCTCAACAGCACTACGAACATCGCGAGCAAATGCCTCAAGCAATGCCCCATATTCGCCCTGAAGCCACTGCACGAGATCATTAGCACCCATCAGGATCGTGACATAATCCGGATTCGATGCGGAGACCCTTGTGATCTGCGAAGCTAAGGCTGAAGCTCGTGAACCAGCGACGGCGGCGTTCACTACTTGAATATCTAAACTCGGAAAAAATCGCACCAAACGATCCCGATGGCTTGCTGCGGTAGAAGTTTGAAAATTACCAGTTGCCCAACTATGGGCAGCGTTATCACCTAACTTTTCGGCGTTAAAACCAGTGGTAATAGAATCACCGACGGCTGCGACCGTAAATCTCGACGGAGGAATGATCTTTTCGTTTTCTTCAGTCATCAGAACTAAATTGCGATCCGTATTGGGGGTGCCCGGCGGAATACAATTTTGTCGCCCCACACCAGCTCACACATGCCATGATTACCATCAGCAGCTAAAATCGCTCTTTCACAGCGATTTTCGATCGTAACGGTTTTACGATCGGGATCAAAGAACCCCTTTACCAAATAAAAGTTTTTGCCGGGTGCACGATAAAGTTCACGGACAACATACTGAAAATTTGTATCGGTTTTTGGCTGCATCACACCACCAGCAGCATAAATTCCTGCAGTACTCCCAAGCGCGGTCGAAAGCCACATCCCCGAAGATTTATGTTCCTCCTGGCGATCCCCTAAGCTCAGGCGGTAGCGGGTGGTCGCCGCAGGATTGGCATTAGAATAAAGAAAATCGTTAAGCGCAGGCGGTGTCGAGCGAACTGGCCCTTCGCCTTCGACGCCGTAAATATCTGCGATCAAGCGTGAAGCTTCAAGAACCTGGAACTGCCCTGATTGAATCGATTTGACCAATTCCTCGACG
>CAZUYQ010000089.1:3096-4515 GCA_964624705.1 uncultured Polynucleobacter sp. | reverse complement strand
CTCAGGACCACCTGCACAGAGATAGCCGACACTAGTACCGCTGGAACGCACGCCAAACAGTGTGATGGGCTGCGTTCCGACCATGCGATGACTTGCCGAAAGCAAAGTTCCATCACCTCCTAAGGTGACAATAACGTTTGTTTCAGGATCCAAGGACCAGGCCTGGTCATCTACATTCACAATGCGATAATCGATTTTTGCTTTATCAAAGTGCTCACGCACCTTATCAACGGTTGCATAATGCTCATCATGCGCATCGCGAATCCGTTGGTAGTCGCCCTTCGATAGCGAGCCCTCTTCAAACTGCTCTTCGTAAGTTGGCCCATGCCATTCCCAGGCCGATGTTTTTGTCGCGATCACAACCTGGGACATAATCTTACTCCGATCACTAAGTGAATCAGCCGCCTGAATCTTGATCAGCTTTACCACCGCTTTGGCCAAGCGAAAGATACTCTGGGTTTTCCCAAATTTTGTTTTTAGTCGTTAGCTCTTTACGTAAAGAACGCTCGTAACCTGTCAGCAGCGCGTATCCGCTATTGCTGGAAGCCGAGGACGCTAGTTCTTTCTTCTTGGCATCATCAAGTTTCGACTCGTCTGCCGCAGTGCGAGACTTCAACTTTGCAATGATTTTAACGCCGCGATTATCAAGAACTCTGTCCGCTAGCTGGCCAGGTTTTGTGAGTTTTAATACTGCGTCAAGATTCTCTCGTTCGGAACCAATGGCTGGGATATTGGCAGCACCTGCTGATACTGGACCAGTTGTTTCCCATTTTGCGCCGAGGTCTTTTAGCGTCCCATCGATAGACTTGCCAGCTTTTAGTTCAGCCAGGAGATCGTCGGCTTGTTTTTGGATAAGACTCGGCGCTTTCTCTTCTTTTAAAAGCTTCCTTGCAATCTCGGGCGTCGCTTGTTCGAGGGCGACCGATTTCGCGGCTTGTTTTTCTTCTAGCTTGATGACATGGAAACCAAATGGAGACTCAACGACACCGCTGATCTGCCCAGGAGCAAGCGCAAATGCTGCATCACTAAACTCTTTCACCATATCGTCACGGCTAAAGTAACCGAGATCACCACCGCGGGTTTTACCACTCGGTTCGTCAGTCAAAGATGATGCTAGTTTTGCAAAATCAGCGCCTGGAGCTTTGACTTGTTTTAGAACTTCTTCGGCATGTTTCTTAGCTTCTTCCTTCGAGCGGAGAGCTCCAGAACCAGCTGCATTTTTTGCACCATTGAAACTGAGAAGAATATGACGAGCCTTGGCGCGCTCTTTGGTATTAAACTCAGTCGGATGAGTTTCAAAGTATTGCTTTACTTTAGCTTTACCAGCATCATCCAAAAACTTCGCAACGTCCGCGTCGGAGAATGATAGTTTTACCATTGCAGGTTCGATCTTAACATAATCGAAATCCAACTTAGTTT
>CAZUYQ010000089.1:0-3086 GCA_964624705.1 uncultured Polynucleobacter sp. | reverse complement strand
AATTGACGGAAATTCTGAACTGTGATGCTACGGCGAAGTTCGGCCGAGAAACTAGCTTCCGTATAACCGTTTGAACGTAAGTAACGCTCAAACCCTTCAGCGTTAAATGCGCCTTTTTCGTCTTGGAATGCCTTAGCATCTTTCAGAAGTCTAACGACATCTTCTTCCTGCGCTTCAATCCCTACATTCACTGCAGCTTGATAAGCAACGCGTTCTTCAACAAGTTGTCTCATCACATAGCGCGGTAATTGCATCGCAACTGGATCAAAGCCATCTTGATACTGAGCCTGCATGCGTTCACGCATATTATTGTAAGCGCGTTGAAACTCTTGGGGGGTGACTTTTTCGCTACCAACTTTTGCTGCGTTGCCGGTTAGTGAAAAATTGCCATCTTTTGGTGTACAAATTCCGAAAAAGGTCATGGCTAGAACCGAGAGTCCCAATAGAAAATATGCTCCAGAATTCTTGAACAATTTTCCCTTATCAGCACCAGTGCTGATAAGTGTATCTTTCCAACGCAACATAGGTTCTCGCCTCCAGTACTACACGGTATAAAAATGTCGATGAACTTAGAACCTTGCCGGAATGACAGGTGATTTGTCCAATGATAAATACATATCGCCCAAAATTCCTACATATTGGCGATTTGGCCTGTATTTATCTTAAACATTTCTCACAATAGACGGATTGATTAATAAATAATCATAAAAAAGAGCTTACACCATGGAAGCTGCGTCATAAACGTATTGCGCGAGGCTACAGGATGTAGTTAAATTTCAATATAAGCATGAGCTACCTAAAACAAACCTTCTAATCCACCAATTGCGCATGTCATGACGACGGTTGGTGTCATTGCAGTTGCGGAGGCAAAATATGATCTTTGACTGGTTCGCGGGATTATTTTCCAATGATTTAGCTATCGACTTGGGTACAGCGAACACGCTCGTCTACGTCAAGGGTATCGGTATTGTTACCAATGAACCTTCTGTGGTTGCCGTTCAAAGAGACGCACGCGGCGGCAAAAAGATCCTCGCAGTTGGTAAAGAAGCGAAAGAAATGCTTGGCCGTACGCCTGGGTCCATCGTTGCCATTCGCCCCATGAAAGACGGCGTTATCGCCGACTTCGAAATCACTGAAGCGATGCTACGTTACTTCATCGAACGCGCTCATAACCGCCGGACCATGGTGAAGCCTCGTATTATTATTTGTGTACCTTATGGTATTACTGAAGTCGAAAAACGCGCCGTTCGTGAGTCAGCCGAATCCGCTGGTGCACGCGAAGTTTACTTGATTGAAGAACCCATGGCGGCGGCGATTGGCGCTGGCCTTCCGATTACTGAGCCAAGCGGTAGCATGATCGTCGATATTGGCGGCGGGACCACTGAAGTTGCGGTTATTTCCCTTGCTGGTATCGTTTATTCTAAGTCGGTCCGCGTTGGTGGGGACAAGATGGATGAGGCCATCGTTAACTATCTTAAACGTAAGTACCAACTCTTGATCGGCGAGCGCACTGCTGAGCAGATCAAAATTGCAATCGGCACTGCATATCCCGATGAGAACGTCCAAACCATGGCAGTCAAAGGCCGCGATCTTGTTGCCGGTATCCCGAAGACCATCGAAGTCAATTCCGAAGAAATTCGTGAAGCGATTATGGAACCAGTAAATACGATCGTCGAAGCCGTTCGTGTTGCTCTTGAAAAAACACCTCCCGAACTAGCGGCTGATATTGTCGATAAAGGTATTATGCTTGCAGGTGGTGGTGCGCTTATTAAGAATCTCGACATTCTTCTTCGTGAAGAAACCGGTTTACCGATTATGATTGCTGATGATCCGTTATGTGCCGTTGTTTTAGGAAGTGGTAAAGCTCTCGACCAAATTGATATTTTGAGTCAGGTGACTGTCCAGTAATGTTCGGCAAAAAACTGAAGTTTTGGATTCTGCTGGGGGGCATTTTTGTGGCCCCCTTGGCGCTTTTTTCGACCAAAATGACCCCCTGGGATGCCAACAGTAGCTTTGGCATGGTTGTTCAAGAAATTACTTATCCTTTTGCTTGGTTATGGAGTAGCGCTGTTCGCGGTACTGGCTCCGCCTGGCGGCATTACATCGCACTTCACGACGCTGCTGTTGAGAACGATGCTCTCAAATCCCAGATGAACGAACTGAAAGTTCGCCTTCTCGACCATGAAGAGAAGACGGTTGAGCTGAACCGTTTACGAAAATTATCAGGCTTTACCGAGCAGATGGAAGACAAGTTTATCGTCGCCGAGGTTTTACTTGGGCAGCGTAACTCGCCTTTTAAAACTATCCGAGTATCAAAAGGCACACTGGACGGGATTCGCCCTGGAATGCCCGTCGTGACGGCCGAAGGCGCCGTTGGCCGCATCATTCGTAGCGGTACTAAGATGAGCGATGTCCAGCTTTTGGTCGACTACGACTCAAACCTTGATGTTCTTATTCAAAGAAATCGTGTTCGTGGCGTCCTCAGTGGATTTGCGACACAGGAATGTCGTTTGCACCTACAAAGAGGAACTGAAGTAAAAATTGGTGATACACTTATTACATCTGGTATCGTTGGCAGCTTTCCAAAAGGTATTCCTGTTGGTAAAATTGTTAAAATTAGCTTTGAGTCAGATAACGTAAGTCAAATGATCACGGTAGAACCTTGGGTGGATCATCGTCGTTTAGAAGAAGTGATCGTTTTAAAGAGATCAGACCCAGATCTCGAAAGAATTGTTCAGAGTGGTGGTCCAGACTGGATTGAGAAATCTACCGATCCTGCGACAGGTGGTTAACTCAAAATAATCACGGGATACTTCGAATGAATTTAGAATTCACACTCGAAAACCCCAATTTCTCCGCGACCGACACTGGAGGGCATTGGTGGCCAATTCGTCCCAACACAGGATTGTGGTGGGCGGATATACTGTGGCTTTCCATCATAGCAGCTTTGAATCAGCATATTATTCCCTCTATTTTTGGTAGTGGGATTCCAATTGATATCTTGACTCCTTGGTTGGTGGTCTCGTTTGTGGTCGAGAGTCCGTTCAAAGCTTCGACGATGTGGCTTCTTGGGGCGATGTTTCTTG
>CAZUYQ010000088.1:1217-21664 GCA_964624705.1 uncultured Polynucleobacter sp. | reverse complement strand
TGACCTAAGGTCATGGGTTGCATCGGGACTTACCATAGACTATGTGCTCGCAGCCTCCGACTCAGATAGCGATTGTCGTATTAACATTGCGCTCAAAGTTCCTAATGTAGAAAGAGCCCACAACGAAGTCGTGTGGAGATTTCGGACGGAAGAAAAGTAAAGCGTTTAAAATGAACTGAACGACACTGGCCGTATTCCGAGAAATCCCTATGCTGACCAAATACTCGAGACTACGTTGGCGATTTGAAATCACCGCTATGAACGGGCGATCTGCTTAGAATATGTCCAGAGCCAGATTGCGCGGATTTCGATTTTAATAGCGGTGATTTTACGCTGCACCAGCAGCGTAAGGACTTTTGGTCATTTCGTCGAATTTTTCGACCGTTCATCAAATTGAGATGCTAAAGCCTCTTCGCATTCGGCGAAGCGACCAGACTCTAAGATCCAAAACATTCCGGCGTGTTCTTCACAAAGCTCGTGTGAGATTGTAAATAATCCACCTAAATGATCAATGCATTCTCCGTCGCGAGTTGAAGTGCTGGCTAAATGTACAACCAAGCTTTTGAGATCTTCAACTTCTGACTCCCGAATCGTGCAGCCAAAAAATACGAAGCGGCTATAACCGCCTCCGGTGTTTGGCAGCGACCATGAATTGGCCAGATGGGACTGTGTCTTTTGGTGGAAACCAAGAATCTCAGCAGTTACAAGCGGCCACTAAAACGTTCTATTTGAGCGGCGTTGTACCGAGAACTGCCGGGTGGCGGGCGGTCGCCAAGGTTGCAGCTAGAAAGCTCGACATGATTGCATATGCTAAGAGTCTCGAAGACCTGAAGACTCCGCCAAACAATAAACTTGAAAAGCTTAAAGATGATCTGGCCGGCTTTCACAGCATCCGCATCAATGATCAATGGCGAATCGTATTCCAGTGGACTACGAATGGGCCCAGCAAAGTCAAAATTGTGGATATCATTAACACATAAGAGGTTGATTTATATGAAGAAGATGACACGCAAACCTACGACACCCGGTGAAATCTTAGGCGAAGAATTTTCAAAGCCTATGGCTCTTACACAAAAGCAGCTTGCCGATCACATCGGAGTTGATATCAAGGTAATTAACCGGATTATCAATGAGCGGACCCGAATAACCCCGATAGTTGCGGTGAAACTGGGGTATGCGCTGAAAACATCACCCGAATTTTGGCTTAATGCACAGACAGCCTTGGATCTGCATTATGCCGAGGAAGAACTAACAAATCCGCCGAAACCTCTAGCAAAAGCAAAAATGGCGCGATTTAGGGAGTAAGGCTTTAGAACAGTTCGTTGACAATAATGAAGGAAAATTTGAGGGGATGAACGCATTGT
This sequence comes from uncultured Polynucleobacter sp., assembly GCA_964624705.1. Classification (GTDB taxonomy): domain Bacteria; phylum Bdellovibrionota_B; class Oligoflexia; order Oligoflexales; family RGVZ01; genus CAMDKS01. The sequence goes on along the minus strand of CAZUYQ010000088.1, from coordinate 20,300 downwards.
TGATCCTAAGACAATTGACCTAGACGTGCCCGGTCGAGTCTCTGGAACGATGCTATATGCTTTTGTGGGCAATGAAATTGTGGGGCGCGTCAGCACGGCACAAACTCAATGAAGTGTTAATGCAGCGAGGAGAGCATATCGGCTACGCTGTTGCCCCAAAATTTCGCCGCCGAGGCTATGCGAGAGAAATTTTTCGTCAGTCGCTGCCTTATTGTCAAAGCTTTGCACTGAAGAAAGTTTTGATGACCTGCTCTGAAACCAACATGAAAAGCGCTTTAACTACTAGCCTAAATCTGAGCAAAGAACCTATCTTTCAATTGTTTTAGCCCTAAGATGACTTCTTCGGCATTTTCAATTTTGCTCAAACCAACAAACGCTCCCACCTTAGAACTCTTAGGTGCCTTTGTTGCGTAACGTTCATTATAATCGCTAAAAAATGATCGGATATCCCGTTCGACCTCGGTCCTACTTTTTAAGGCCTCCCAAGAGATATTTTTTGTAATGCTGCTAAACGCATCTTGGGGCGTACTATGACAGCTTGCCAACCAGTCACTTAGACCAATTTTTAAAAACAACCGCCAATCCAGATGCCGCTGAATTTCGCCTGCCATGTGTAGCATAATCAAAGACCCAATTGGCAAATCTTCTACCTCTAGTGAGCCCGTTGTATCGATTCGTCCCCACTTTGTCGGGATCTCGCAAGGTAAATTGATTTCAATTTTTGCTCCGCGGATCTTCAGCGCATCGAGAGCCATTTTCGCCCATGACTCAATATTGTCATAAGTGATTGACACATCTTCCAGGTCATGAAAATAGCTGCGAAGAGCTGCCGGCTTGTCTCCGGCAACATCAAAAACTATATAATCGCTATCCTTTTCCATAAGGGGCCACCAGGACTTCTTAAAGGGTAGGCCATCAAACTGCGGCGAACTTAGTTCCTCCCAAGCTTCTATACTTTCGCGCAAGGTCATAAGGCGCCAATCTTGCGGATAGAGGCTGTGCCCCAAATTCTGTCCATTGTGCCAATTATACCAAACCACTAATTGTGCAACATCTTTGGCTTCATAATTTATCAAAAATCGATTTAGAGAATTGACAATAACGTCAGCATCGAGGCCAGAACAAAGACTCATTGACGTCGCCGGGTCCTGTTTCAATAGGAGTTGATCGATAGTGCTCAGTGCTAGTTTGAGTTTATTGCTCACGTGTTTGCTTTCTGAGAAAATTCTATTTATCGATATGATCTATGTCAACTATTCCAGCAACGCTCAAGGAGCAGATCTAAAGGTCTGCAGGAGAGCGGCTGACCGGTGCCGAAGGCGCATCCCAAAAGAAACGTGTCCGTAACTCCTGCCCCGGTTTCGATCGTAACCGCTTACTTTCTTATCGCTGACCACTCTTTCGGAATATTTGTGTCCATAAATGCGGCCTGGCACTTCTCGGTGTAGATTTTCTCTGCGAGAGTTCCCATCTCTGTGGCCGCAGCATGCGATTTTTGATCGACCGCTTCCTTTGCAAGGCTGTATAGCCTTGAGCAGGCTTCCATCGCTCGATATAGAATTCTTGCATCCGACGAAGCCTGCGCTCTTTCGGGTGAGACCGCTGATGCTACCCAACTCAGTCGGGGATCTTCTTTCGAAAACCTGATTGCGGTGATGAATTGATGCATATAACACTTTGCCATAAGAAAATTGGTTTTGATCTCTATCGCGAGGGAGCTCTCGAGATCATGCTCGTAGATTAACTGCCGTAGCGACTCCGTACGCTGCGCTTCAAGGTCCTTATGGTCATTGAAACTGGTCTTGTTGAGAAACTGTTCAACGTGGGAAAAGACCGCTTCGGAAGAGTTCAAAGTATTTTTTCTCCTAGAAATCAGGCAGTGCGGCAGCCGCTCGACCACTCGCGTCAGATATCCGACAGTTTAGATGCCGTTGGCCTTGACGAGGAGGCTATACATACTAGCACTCGTGTCAACGGAGTCTACGCAATCGCTGGAGATTATACCCCAAAACTATGACAGATAAAATCGAAACTACCTAAACTTACTTTTCTAAACCTCTAGTTACACCTTCTCCGGTAACAGTCGTTGTGACACAACTGTCAACTCGCAACGCGTATCCAAGTTTCAGTGCAACTATGGAATTATTCTGGTCCGCTCGTTGACAATCCGGTTAATCACCGACTGTTGTGAGATTTCTTATGGACAATAAGATCATGAAATTAGGTAGCCCATTTTTAGCAATCTTGACGATATCTAACGTAAAAATGCCGACATGACTCCGCTAAGAGCATAACTACTGGCAACATACCAAATAATCGCCGCAAGCGCGAAAACACCCCAGCTTACGCGATCGGTCATCGTAAACTTGACCGGATCATGTGTTATTAGGCCTCGGTTTGCTAGAAACCACATTCGACTAATCCAATAGATCATAAGCGGGCAAATGCACCAAAGTAAGCGTTCTGATTTATACTGCGCCTTTGCAACTTCACTATTGATATAAAGCGCAAGAACGAGGATCGCACCATAGCCGCTCGCACTACCAAAACTAACGATAATTGGTATATCAACGACGCTGTACCCACGACCGCTAGTCTTCGATTCACCTTTTCCTTGCAATATCAGTAGCTCCGAGCATCGCTTTATCATCGCAAGAGAGATAAACAAAAAACCGGTAAAGGCGGCTAGCCATGGAGAAATCTCAATATCATTGACAACGCCACCACCGACAAGTCGGATGCTATAAAGGCTAGAAAGTATGACGATATCAGCCATAGGAACACGTTTTAGATAGAACGTGTAAAGATTCGTCGTGATGACATAAGCTAATAGCACCGCCGCAAACGACGCGTTCAGAAAACTAGCAAAAAAGGCTGAAGTTCCGACCATGACAGGCACAAGGATTGCAGCCATCGAGAGTGGTAGAACCCCTGAGGCGAAGGGACGGTGTTCCTTATCATCATGTCTGCGATCGGCATCAAGGTCTGAGAGATCATTTATCACATAAGTAGCCGATGCCATAAAACTAAAAGCTAAAAATGCTAAGACGCTGTTTAGAATAGCTGTTCCTTCATTGAAACGATGAGCAAGCAGCATGGGAAGAAAAACAAGCACGTTCTTGAACCACTGATAGATGCGGAGCTCTTTGATACTGGCTTTTAATTTTCCTGACTTAACTGGGAAAACATTCTCAATCTCTGTGAGACCCTTTGCTTGTGCCAATAGAGACATCGAATTGGAAACGAGACTTCCCGTGCGAGCATGTTGCCAAACTGCTAGGTCGGCTTTTGAGTCGCCTATATACTCAAAACCTCGTTCTCCGAATTGTTTGACTAGCAAATCAGCTTTAGCTTTGCCAACGAGGTTAAGTGTATCGCTGCTTGCATATACGCCGGAAAATATCTGCAAGTAGTTTCCAATGGCAGAGGCGATTTTCTGATTCGCTCCTGTTACTAAGTAGATGGGATGACCCCGTTTTGCCATGCGCTTTAGGTAGAAGATCACAGCGTCGTTATAAGGAAGATACACTGGATCGATCGTACTTAAACTAGCGACCTTGGCTTTAAGTTTTGCTCTGTTCAATAAAAAAAGGAACGGCATCACCAGTAAGAACCAAGGTTTAGCTTTTATCGTGAGAAAAATGGACTCGATAAGGCTGTCCGTCTGGATAAGTGTATGGTCGAGATCGACGCAGACCGGCCGTAAGAACTCGTCTTTCTCAACGACATAATCAACTGTGATTCTGGCCTGCATGAGACATCAAGCCTTTCAGTTAGAGTGGCAAAAGCCATGTCTATTGTCTGGGTGCATTTGGGATTCTTCGACGGTATTCTAAAATTCTTTAGGCATGAATCCAAATTTAGAAATAAGTTGTTGAATCGACTAAGCTATTATCTAAGGTTATACTTAATACCGATAGGTCTCTTTATTAAATTAGCTCGTGATAGAAGGATTTTCATGACTAACGATTACATTTCGTGGGGACGCGTTCAGCGCTATCAACACGAGGTCAAGAAGCCTCAATGGCAAAGCGAACTGAATCTGCTATTTTTAGAGGAGGATCGGCCACTCCTTGGTTTTGGCCTGGGAAGAACTTATGGTGACGCTTGTCTAAACGACGGTGGCGTCCTTATTGATATGAGTGGTCTGCGTCGAATGATTCATTTTAATGTGGAAACGGGCGTATTGCGCTGTGAGAGCGGCGTCAGCCTTGCAGAAATCATCGAAGTTTTTCTACCTCGAGGGTGGTTTCCTCCCGTTGTGCCGGGGACAAAGTTTGTTACGGTCGGCGGAGCTATTGCAAACGATATTCACGGTAAAAATCATCACACCAGAGGCACTTTTGGAAACCATGTGTTGTCTCTTGACCTGCTTCGTAGCGATGGGCAAATCTATCATTGCAGCCCTAGCGAAAATCAAAGTTTTTATGCTGCAAGCATTGGTGGTCTTGGACTAACAGGCCTTATCCTAAATGCCGAAATTCAGCTCATTCCTTTTCATTCAGCATTCTTTGACGTCGACCTTGTCAAAATGAAAGGCTTAGATGATTATTTTCGACTTACTAACGAGGCCGATCAAACATTTGATTATACCGTAGCGTGGATAGATGCGACGGCACCGAGTCATCAGCTTGGGCGCGGTATTTTTATGCGCGGCAATCTGATGGACGATCAAAAGGAAAACTTAGTCTTATATCCGATAAAATCGCGGCCGTTATTTTCACTTCCGGCTGAATTTCCTGTCAGTGCAGTAAATCCTCATACATGTCATTTGTTTAATATGCTCTACTACCATAAACTACAAGCACCTGTGAAAAAGATTAGGCAAAGCTTCGACAGCTTTTTCTTTCCTTTAGATAAGGTTGGTTCTTGGAATCTTGCTTATGGCCGTAGGGGATTTTTCCAATACCAATTAGTAGTGCCAAAAGAAGCACACACGGCGATTCGGCAAGTACTAAAACTTCTACAATCGAAAGAACAGGGGTCTTTTTTAAGTGTGCTGAAAAGTTTTGGTACAAAGCCCTCTCCTGGCTTGATGTCGTTTCCAATGCATGGTCCCACGCTGACTTTAGATGTACCTAATCGAGGTGAGTCAACACTTAGATTCTTTACACTTTTAGACTCTATTGTGCGAGATGTTGGAGGACGACTCTATCCAGCAAAGGATGCACGCATGAGCCCGGAGTTTTTTCAAATTTCCTATCCCAACTTCGATGCATTCACTAAAATTATAGATCCTAAATTTTCATCTAGTTTTTGGCGAAGGATAAGAGGCTAATCTATGACTCAAATTAAGAATATTCTAGTAGCGGGTGCGACTTCTTTGATTGCTCAAGAAACAATACGCTTTTTCGCCACAAAAGAACGGGCATGTTTTCTGCTCGTGGGCCGCAATGAAGAAAAACTTCAACTTGTAGCTGATGACCTGCGAGCGCGAGGCGCTGAAAAGGTTGATTACCTAACGGGTGACCTGTCCGATGAAGTCTTTCATCGAACGATTATGGACACCGCTATCACAACACTCGGTCGCATCGATCTTGCTTACCTTGCATGGGGCGACTTAGGCAAAGAGGTCATTGCTCAGACGAATTATGAAGAGACTAAGAATATATTTCGCACTAATTTCTTGAGTGTCGTTTCGTTACTTATCGAACTTACAAAAGTTTTTGAGCAGCAGAAACAAGGGACGATCGCCGTAATATCATCTGTAGCAGGAGATCGAGGACGGCAAAGTAATTTTGTCTATGGCGCATCGAAGGCCGCTCTATCAACATATTTGCAAGGCTTCAGAAACAGACTCTATCGTTTTGGTGTCACGGTCATTACTATTAAACCTGGCATCATTAAGACGCCAATGACCGCTCACATCAAGCATGGTCCTATAAGTTGGGATGCGAAACAAGCTGGTGAAAGTATTTACTCAGGAATTCTAAAAGGGCAAGACATTTTGTATGTACCTGGATTCTGGCGCATTATTATGAGTATTGTTTGTAATATTCCCGAAAAGATTTTCAAGCGGTTAAAGATGTAAAGAGCCTAAGAATGACTTTGATGTACTTAAGCCATAAAGTGAACAAAGCGCCCTTATAGCTTAGGCCGCTTATCTACAAACTTAAGCTTTTCGAAATCAATTTTAAAGACATTTCCACAAATTGGGCTCGGTGTATCTTTTAAGATGATTCCCCGATCTTCAGAGAGAAAAAAATCGATCGCAATAAAAGTAGTTTGACCTTCATTAAAGTGGCTCGTGTAAATGTATTCGACTTGAGATCGCTTTAAAAATTCCAAAAGCCGTCCCGACTCAAGATATTCTAGATATTCCCAGCTATTCACCAATCCATCGCCGTTAATGATATGTATGTCTGATAGATAGCCGCTAAGGCCGCTGTCTGCACCTGGCCAATATAGCACGGCGTCTTTGGGTAGAGTTCGATCCAGACATTCGCAAACTATGCATTCCTTGGTTAAAACGGACTCACCTCGTGCGTAGGAGAATATTAACAAGGCGGGAATTAGCAGAAAGGTACACCACTTTGAAAAAAGTGTGATTTTGGTGTCTGTCCTATTGTTACGAGCTGCGTCTAGCATAAGCACCATTAAAAATAATGCGCCCGCAATCGATAGCGCTAGGTAATTTGAGAAGACAACGATTTTTGAGAGGCTAAAGATCAAGATGGAATATGAAACAACGTATAGAGCAATACTGAGCGGCATTATGTAAGTGCGATCAAATTTTGTTCTTGCAAACAGGAAGGTGTATCCGAGAAAAAGGATGGCGCATAACGGTGAAAATGCATAACGAATTAGCTGATGTGGCTCTGCAGTGTTTAGCCAGTGATATCGGAACACGCCTGGCCAAGCAAGTTTTAGGTGACTCGATACTGTCCCGAAATGCCCGAAGTAATATTTATTAATGAAAAGGTATAACCCCACCAAGCATACAACGGGCAAACAAAGCGCAAGTGTGCGTAAAAACATTTGCCGAATAGTAAGTTTTTGCTCTTGCAACTCTTGAATAAGCAATAGGGTGAAACAGAAACATACGACGATAACGGTGTCTAACCTGGTTAGGATGACCAGGGCAGCTGCGATTCCGATGAAGAAATAGAAGATATTCTTGCGCGATTCCACTCCTTTAAAAACCAAGAGACATAGCAACCAAAATAACGGGATCAGCAGTTTCGGTTCCATCCCATAGTTAAGGTGGCCTAAAACGAAAGCGGCGATCAACGCAGCGGTTGTGCGCAGATAGCAATCAATCTTGTATTTCTTCATGACCTGATCAAATAAAAATAAGCCTAAGGCCATCAGTATGACATCCACAACAAACACAACTTGAATCCCTCCCAAACCAACTAAAGGCTTGATGTAGGATATAGCGGCTAGAAGCAACAAATAAAGCGGATGGTAGCCGTTGGTAGGATTGACTCCATCGAAGGTTGAGCCAAGTCCTAAACTTAGGTTCCTAGCGATTTTTACATAAAAATATGCATCATCGATGAGGAGGTAATAGAATTTGCCTTGAGCACCAAAATATAAAAAGACTGCACTGATAAGGAATACAATTGGTGCCAAGAAATCTCGGTATCGCAAGCCGATTACCCCTTTATCCTAAGAATCTATTCTTTGACTAGACTTTTGAGTTTTTGAGCATGCATTAATCATGACAACATCAACATTGACGATTGGGCTGCTTCGAGCACTGCGCCATCCTAATTCATCATTAGAGGAATGATTTATCTTACCGACGCCCAGAAATATTAGCTAGTTTTTACTTATCACTTTTTCGAGCCAGTCTAGCCGGAATAAGCAATCTCGTTGGAGATCGTGACCATTGACCAGTGCTGCTCACAGGGCTGCTGTCGCGATCTGTGCCGAGTCGCCCCTGGCTTCAAGTCCCAACCAAATTTAACAATAGTCTATTACATGTTGGGCAGGAGAGAATGTAATTTCGCTATCTGATATGGTTACTTCACTCTCCAAGCTGTTATTCGTGATTTAAAGGCTATTGAGGTTGGAAGTGTAAGGTGGTGGGGATACGCAGACTCGAACTGCGGACCTCTGCAATGTGAATGCAGCGCTCTAACCAACTGAGCTATATCCCCTTAAAAGAGAAGGCAGCAACTAGATCATCTTTTACTCAACTGCGTCAAGAAATAACCGCACTCACTTTATTTCAGCTGGCTGCCCGGTAGTTTCTAAAACGTTAAACCATAGCTCGCCACCTGGATTGATTCGTTGACGCCCAGAGATTGCTGCAATCGGCACATGCGTCATCTTACCGTGCCAATAACCAATCATCATTCCTGTTCGTCCCGCCATCGCAGCATGCACAGCATTCTGTGCGAGACGAGCACAGAATAACTGATCTGCAGCGTTCGCAGCACTTGCACGAATGATATAGCTTGGATCAATGTACTTGATAGTAATCGGCGTGCCCGTTTTTTCAAATTTCGCTTTTATTTCATCACGGAGAAACGTACCGATATCACCTAATTTCACATTACCGGACGCATCTTTTTGCGGAACAAAGCCTGGGCGAGCTCTCAGGAAATTTTGTCCCGCGCCTTCGGCAACCACGATCACGGCGTGGCGTCTCGCTGCTAATCTTCTTTCTAGTAAGCGTATAAGTCCATTCTCGCCGTCTAATTGAAACTCTACTTCAGGGACTAAACAAAAATTTACGTCTCCTGAAGCAAGCGTAGCGTTCGCCGCTATATAACCTGAATCTCGGCCCATTAATTTTACAAGACCGACGCCGTTCATAACGCTTTCGGCCTCAGTATGGGCCGCTTTTACCGCTTCTCCCGCCACACTTACTGCTGTTTCGAATCCGAATGCACGACGGACCCACGGAATATCATTATCGATAGTTTTTGGAATTCCGATCACGGCGACTTTTTCATCGCGACGATGCAATTCTCGAAGAATCGCGTCAGCACCACGCATAGTGCCGTCACCACCAATAACAAATAGCATGTTAATTTTTTTTCGAAGGAGCGACTCGACAATTTCTTCGGTTGGTGGTGTACCACGCGACGTGCCCAAAACGGTTCCACCTTGCGTATGAATATCTTCTACATCATCTGGTGTAAGGCCATAAAAGTCATTGGCCATGGATAAGGCCAAGCCAGGATATCCGCCGCGGATCCCTTCAATATAACGACAACCATAGCGGTGCCAGAGCTGCATCACGAGTGCACGAATCACCGTGTTCAACCCCGGGCAAAGACCACCACAGGTGACGATCGCTGCTCGCACTTGCGTAGGATCAAAGAATAACAACTCTCTTGGCCCCGCAATTTCAAACGCATCAGGCACGACACCCAACTGAAATTGTTCCATCAGCCACTTAAGATTTGGCTTAAGCGCCATGAGGTCATCATCTGCAGCCCACGCACCGGTTCCGGAGAGATTGATGGGGCTCTTAAAGTGACCTGGTCCAAGTTTTTCGACAATAAGGGAAGTATTCATAAGCCGTAGTTTAGCATGGTTAGGGCGCTTGCCAAGTGTCATAGACAGTATTTTTAACGTATGGTATGAGGGCCCTTCGATGTACCCGACCACCAAAGGCCTTATTTGTGACCACGGCTTTTTTTGACAAGACCCTCGCCGAACTTGAATCCGACTGCCGAAGCGTCGGTGTGCCGCTGATCCATGCCCGAAGCCTGTTCCGCTCTGCGTATAAGGAAGGCATTTCAACACCTTGGACGGAGCCGGGTTTACCAAAGTCATTGTCCTCTCATATTGCAAATGAATATGGGCCCCTAGATCTCACCATTGCTCGCGAACTCTTGAGTTCTTACGACGGCAGCGCCAAGTTTGTCATTCAGCTCGTCGATGGGCGCCAGGTCGAGATGGTATTGATGCCTGAGGCCAAGAGAATCACCCTCTGCGTCTCATCTCAGGTGGGCTGCGCCCAAGCTTGCACCTTTTGTCATACCGGGCGAATGGGTCTCGTCCGCAACCTAACTGCCGCCGAAATTGTGGGGCAGGTTTGGACAGCCAATCGCTGGATTCAAGATCATCCCGAATGGCTTGAAAGGAACCGGCTTCCCATCCATCAGCGAGTTTCTAACATTGTCTTTATGGGAATGGGCGAGCCTCTTGATAACGTCGATGCTGTGGCTCGTTCGATTACAATTCTTACGAATCCCTACGGTGCCGGCATAGCTATGCGACGCATCAGTGTATCTACTGCCGGTCACCTCGACGGACTTGATGCTTTGCTCAAGATTCATCCGGATGTCCGACTTGCGATCTCGGTTCACTCGGCTGATGTTGCTGAACGTTCCAAAATTATGCCGATCAATCGCAGATGGCCTTTACCAATTCTTATTGAAAAACTTCGTAATCTACCAATTCAACAAGAGCACGGCTTACTCCTTCAGTATACTCTGATTCACGGCGTGAACGACTCAGTCCAACATGCCGAGAAACTTATCGCTCTCGTGCAGGGTCTCAACGTAAAAATAAATCTCATCCCCCTCAACCCAGTTGGACCATCGCGGTTTCAGTCGCCAGAAATGGAACGTCTCGAAGCATTCCGAGATACCGTTTTCCGCTCTGGTATCCGGGTTATGGTCCGCTATAGTAAGGGTCAGGATATCGCCGCTGCATGTGGACAACTAGTAGTCCAACAATTAAAAGAGAATGTGTAAAACACACAAAAAAACCCTATATTCTTAGTGATTTTATCAATTTAAGCTAAGTACATTTACGGGCAATCCATCCACAAGTGACCCATATTCACGGCAATCCTCATGTTTTTGGCTATTTATGCCGATTACCAAGGGGAAAGACGATAAATCCGATTTTCGGAAAAAGGGTTTACAGTGGCAACCAACGATCAGCCATCAATGACTTACCACGGACAACAGTTCCGAGTGCGTGTCGACTTGACGCGCGCGCAAGCATTGGCGACTCCACATTACCCTGAAGATCTTGTTCGTCGTGCAAAATCAAAAATGGAAGCCATAACTGCAGAAGGAAAAATTGCGTTCTTTAGTCTTCACGAGGCAAGACTCGCAGAACTTTGGGAGAAGCTGCGTAACGCGGACGGCGAAGATCCATCTCTATCCATTTCTTTTACTTTGGCCGCTGGATCTCCTGCTTTACCTGGGCTCACTATTGAGAAAAGCACCAACGAAAAAATCGCCTTATTGATTTCTGTTGCTCCAGATGCACAAATCAAAACATGGACTCGCGAATGGTTGCGAGCAACTATCTTACGTAAGACAAAAGATTTCGAAATTACAGATACGCTATCGATGGCCCAGGTCCAGGCATGTATCACAAGGATCCTAAGTGGCGAGCCGGTGAAGGCTTATTCCATTCCTTATCTTAAAGCCTTTCCAACCACAGATATGTCAGGAAAGATTTACGGCATCCTAGCGAACAAAGCTCGCGGCGAAATTGCCGTCATGATCAACGACCTTAAAGCATTACAGATTCAAAAAAATATCGACTCCCTAAATCAGGTGATTCTACAAACCGTCGAAAAAATGAAACAATTAACCGGCGGACAGTACCGCTACCATCGACAAGACTTGCTTCAGTGCATAACAAGTGCTTGGAAGGGACCTGAACGACTTGGTATCGGCATGCCGATGACTGTACTCGCAGTAACAGGACAAATTAGCGTGCCAGGTGCAACACCCGCTGCTCCCGCCGCTCCCGCTGCTCCCGTTGCTGCACCGACCATCAATGCAGTGTTAAATTTTAAAATATCTGCAGATCGGATGACCGCACAATTTACTGGATTCAAACCAGAAATATTCACACATCCTACGTTTACGTTTACACGCGAGTCACTCGCTAGTGAACTTCGTCTTACTGGAATTATATATGGTTTAACGGATGACATCTGGAATGATCTAGAAGCTCGCTGGAATGCTCGCGAGAATCTAAATGAACGTGTAGCTTCAACTGGAACCGATCCTCTACCGGGTGCAGATCCATACGTTCACCTCGTTTACAAGGACGCGCCTGAAATCCAAGAGTCAACAAAGAACGTTGATATTCGCGAAGCACAACAACGAACTCTTGTGCATAAAGGACAATTAGTTGCGGAAATTCGTTACAAAAAGCCCCCTGTACCAGGAAAATCCGTTACAGGACACGCAGTCCATGCACCGCTTCCACCGTTTGATATCAAACTTGGAGACGGCATTGCTCAGCAGGAAGCTGGCAAATTCTATGCGACTGAAGATGGTTTACCAGTTTATGACGATGGAACTCTAACTGTTAATAAAACCTATGTTCATAAGGGTGATGTTGACCTTAAGAGCGGTAACATTCGGTTTAATGGACCTGTCGAGATTCACGGTTCAATCGATACCGGAGCGGTTGTTGATGTTCAGGGTCCTATCAATATCACTGGCATGATCCGTGGAGGATTTGTCCGCTCCGGAGACAGTATCACCGTAAAACAGGGAATTGTTACGACAGAACGAGGTCGAGTTTCTTGTTCTGGTAACCTGAAGGCCGAGTTTATCGAGAATAGCCGCATTGAATGCGGAGGTACACTCACAGTAAACAAGGCTATCCTCAATAGTCAGGTTTTTGCTGGAAAAAGTATTGAAGTGGCATCCGGCGAGGGCGTCGTCGGTGGCGGCCTTATTTCATGTCGCGATGTTCTGGTCAGTAATAATATCGGCTTCCCTAGCGGCGCAAAGACAACTTTAATTATCGGTGCCGATGTCAGAGCTCTCAAACGGGTGACTCACCGCGCAGCTCGAGTTGAAGCATTAAAGTTAACAGTCGAACGCTACAAGGCAGAACAACGCGAACTACAGGGTAAGCGTGAAGCGCAACTAACGCCGAAACACAAAGAACGCAAGAAAAGCCTCGCTACTCTCTTGAATAAAGTTAAAACCGTTATTGAACATGCAGAAGCTGCAGCCAATATTGCAAAAACAAGTATTACGTACAATCCGGCGGCACTACTTGCCGCATACAATAGACTCTCTGTAAATTGCAGCATCGAAGTCTCAGGCCAAACAATCACACTGCAAACCGAAATGCTTGCAACGGCAGTCACCGGCAAACTACGCCGCGACAGTCATCTTTGTACAATTGAAGATGTGAAATCTGAGATCAACCGTCAACTAGGTCGCACGGATCCGGAAGCCGCGGCACCTGCACCAACACCAAAAAAAGCAGGATAATCAAAAACTAAAGGCCTCAGAATGACACTGGCCAAGACCACGCGTCATTCTGAGGCCATTAAGCCGAAGAATCTCTTATCATTTCGAACATTAATGCTGATGATGACCGTCTGCACCGTGTGCATGCCCGTGAGCCAGTTCTTCTTTTGTTGCATCACGAACTTGCGCGATCTCAACATCGAACACCAAATCTTGCCCGGCAAGTGGATGATTGGCGTCAAGAACAACAGAGTCGCCGTTGACCGCAGTCACCGTTACAACTTCGCCCTCGTGTCCACGGAACATATCTCCAGCTTTGATATCGCCTTCTGGAAGTTGTTCTCTTTTTACAGTAACAATTTTTGCTAAATCTTTTTGGCCATAGGCTTCGGCTGCTGCTACTTCCACACGGCGTTTGTCGCCCGTGGTCATCGTAACAAGTACCGATTCAAGGCCAGGAATAATTTGTCCCACGCCCGTCATGAATGCCAATGGTTCGCCCGCGTCAGACTTATCTAAAGTCTCGCCTTTTTTATCAGTCAAATGGTAGTGAAACGCGATTACTTTTTTTGACACGGTGGCAGCTCCTTATAGCTTAATAACTAGGCTCCTAGCTCTAGAGACCCGCACACTATCATGCGCCAGATAGCCAGGACCACCTATTTCTAGCATACAAAGCAACTCTAAAGAGTCACTCGCCGAGATACGCCTTACGAATATCGTCGGATTTCAATAATTCTGCTGCATTACCCTGGGTTTTTATCGTTCCAGTTTCTAAGACCACACCATAATCTGCGATTTGGAGTGCCTGCAGCGCGTTCTGTTCCACCAAAAGAATCGTCATGCCGAGCTTATTAATTTCTGTAATAATCTCAAAGATTTTCTCTATAATTTGTGGTGCGAGACCAAGGCTCGGTTCATCTAAAAGAAGCATTTCTGGTTGCGACATGAGTGCGCGACCAATGGCCAACATCTGTTGTTCACCACCAGAAAGAGTTCCAGCATTCTGTTTGCGACGTTCTTTAAGCCTCGGAAACATGTGAAATGCTTGCTCCATATTTGCCGAGTAAGCACTCTGATCTGGCGCAGCCCAAGCACCGAGATCGAGATTTTCTTCCACCGACATATTAAGGAAGATGCCCCGTCCTTCGGGAGCTTGGCAGAGTCTTCTTTTGACAATCTCATGCGCCGGAAGACCCACTAGGTTTTCGCCTTTAAAGTGAATCCCGCCACTCCTAACTTTTGCAAGTCCAGAAATAGCTCTCAATGTAGTGGACTTGCCAGCGCCATTGGCACCGACGAGCGTCACAATTTGGCCCTTTTTGACTTCAAATGTCACATGATGCAACGCCTGAATGAGGCCGTAATAGACGCTAACGTTATCAAATCGCAGTAACGACTCAGTGTTTGGCTTGGTCATTCGTACTCGCCTTACCTAAATATGCTTCGATGACGCGAGGATCGCGCTGAATTTCAGAGGGATTGCCTTCGGCAATCTTCACACCGTAATCAAGAACAGCAATACGTTCGCAGATTCCCATGACTAACTTCATGTCGTGTTCAATAAGAAGAATTGTTGCATTAAACTGAGCGCGGATATCACGAATGGTTGCCATAAGTGAGGCCGTTTCATGTGCATTCAAACCTGCAGCGGGTTCATCCAGAAGCAACAGTTTTGCACCGGTTGCAATCGCTCTCGCAATTTCAAGACGACGCTGATCACCATACGGTAAATTGCAAGCCGCGATATCAGCCCTGCTATCAAGCTTAAATATTTTTAGAATCTTCAAACAGTCATTCACTTTTGAAGACTCTGCATCCATCAACGTCTTTGTACGAAACAGGGTCGCAAAAAGTCCAAACTTTCGCTGCTGTGGATTCTGATCCATAGACACTAATAAATTTTGCAGTACGGTTAGATCTTTAAATAATCGGATGTTCTGAAAGGTCCGAGCAATCCCGCGTCTTGTGATTTCAAATGGCTTGAACCCAACAATTGATTGACCAAATCCCAGAATCGATCCCGACGTCGGTTGATAGACACCGGTGAGCATATTGAAGACCGTCGTCTTGCCTGCTCCGTTAGGACCGATAAGACCAAAGATCATGCCCTCATTAATTTGCAGATTGAATTCATTGACGGCTTTCAAACCGCCAAATTGAATCGTTAAATTCTCCACCTTCAATACTGCGCTCGTACTGGCTTGAGTCATGAAGCACCCCCCGTCGCCTTAGACTTACGGAAGAAGCGTCGGTAAATATCGCCAATTTCCGATGTTCCAAAGATGCCCTTTGGCCTTGTAAGCATCATCACAATCAAGACTAGGGAGTAAATCACCATCCGCAAGTCGACGCCTGTAAGCTGTTGCAAGGGACGTAAAAGTTCCTTCAATACTGTTAAGAAAATAGCTGCAACCACCGAACCGGAAATAGAACCCATACCGCCAAGTACAACCATGATAATGATTTCAAAACTTCGATTGAAATCGAAAATCCCTGGGTTCAATGTTCTTAGATAGTGTGCAAAAAGACCACCAGCAATCCCTGCAAAGAAAGCGCCCATTGCAAACGCGCGAACTTTTCCTTGTGTCGTATTCACTCCCATTGCGGTACCGGCAATTTCGTCTTCACGGATCGCAAGTAACACCCGTCCTTGCGCCGAGTGGATAACTCGCCAAACACAGAAAATGGTAACGACAGCAAAACCAAAAACCCAGCCGAAATTTGTAAGTGGAGGAATACCCGACAGGCCGCGAGCACCGCCGACTGCATCCATATTCAAGAAAACGACGCGAATAATTTCGCCAAAACCCAACGTCACAATCGCCAGATAGTCACCGCGCAATCTTAGAGACGGCAGTCCCACACAGTAACCAGCCACGGTAGCAGCAAGCCCCCCGCCCACCAAGGCTAACAAAAATATCAAACCTGATGTGAATGGATCATCAAGTAAAGCTGGATTATTAGCAAACACCTGCGAGGTAATATAAGCAGACATATATCCGCCTACACTCATAAACCCTGCATGTCCCATCGAGAACTGACCGGTGAATCCATTCACCAAATTGAGACTAACCGCCAATATCACATTGATGCCCGAGAACATCAGGATTTGGAAGATATAAGGATTCATGGAACCCTGAATAAACAGATGCAAACCCATCACGATTGCTAACGCTAGCAACCACCATTTCATACCGAGCAGACCCGGCTTGTCCGTACCGCGATTAGACATAGAATCAAACCTTTTCTGTACGATGAACGCCAAGAAGACCCGAAGGCTTCACCAGCAAAATTAAAATCAGAATTGCAAACGCTAACGCATCACGATAAGTCGGTGCGCCGTATCCAGATAGCAAGGCTTCCGCTAGTCCGAGGATAAAGGATCCGAGCACCGCACCTGTAACGTTGCCAATCCCACCTAAGACCGCCGCACAGAAAGCTTTAAGTCCTGGCATAGAACCCATTAAAGGCTCGACCTTCGGGTAGGTTAAAGCCACCATCACGCCGGCTGCGCCAGCGAGCGCAGAGCCCATCATAAAGGTTGCGGAGATAATGCGGCTTGTTGGAATCCCCATAAGACTTGCGAGATCATGGTTGAAACTTACGGCTCGCATCGCCCGTCCAAGCCGGGTATGAAAAATAATATGACGTAAAATCAGCATCAGAACTACCGACGCTGATAAAATGGCAACTTGAAGCGGATTAATGACCAATGAATTTTCATCATTACCAAAGATCCAAACTTCAAGACCATCAAAAAGATCTGGATATGCCTTAGGGTCAGAACCAAAAATAAGCTGACCGGAGTATTGAAGAAGAAGAGAAACACCAACGGCTGTAATCAATAAATTAATGCGTGGTGCAGAACGAAGTGGGCGATACGCAAAACGTTCAATCAAGTATCCCACTCCAGCACAAACAACCATAGCAATTAAAATAATGGTCATAGCGGTGAATAAAGATGAGACAAATGTCGGCGCTAGTACGCCTTCGCTATTATTTGCACCAGCAACGTTCATCCAAAAATTGGCCAAATCACTGCCAATATATTTCGATGTATAGAGGCCGGTGAATGCACCAAGCATAAAAACTTCACCATGAGCAAAGTTAATCAGCTGCAGAATACCAAACACCATGGTGTATCCCAATGCGATCAGCGCATATGTTCCACCGAGTGAGAGACCATTGACCATATGTTGTAAAAACTCAGCCATGAATATCCTTGCCGTAAATCCGGCCCATGCACACCATGGGCTACTTCAATTGAAATTTACTGGTGATTCACTTATGGATTCACAGTGCTCTTATAAATAAATTTGCCGTCTTTAATTTCAAGAACAACGGCCGACTTAGTCGCGTTAAGTTTTTCGTCAATGGAAATTTTTACAGTTACTGCCAGATAGTCCTTTGTATTTGCAATTTCATCACGAACATCTTTGTTTGAAAGAGTTTTGGCTTTTTCCATCGCATTAAACAAAACCTTGGCAGCATCGTAACCCATAGCAGCTAGACCATCTGGAATTTTGCCATAGTCTTTCTTAAAATTAGCAATGAATCCTTGAACCATCGGCGCTTGATCTTCTTGGCTGTAGTGATTCGAAAAATAACTATTAGAAAGAGATTTACCGCCAATTTCAGTTAGTTTTTCGGAATCCCAGCCATCACCACCGAGCAACGGAACTTTAACACCCAGCTGACGGGCTTTCTTCGCAATCAAACCAACTTCAGTATAATAACCAGGAATATAAATCGCGTCCGGCTTCTTCGCTTTTATGGAAGTAATCTGCGAACTGAAATCGACGTCGCCAGCAGAGTAAGTTTGGTCGACGACGATCTCGCCACCAGATTTTTTAAATGCTGCTGTAAAGAAATCCGCTAATCCCTGTGAATAATCACTTTTCACATCGCGCAAAATCGCGACTTTTTTTGCTTTCAAGGTCTCCGTTGCAAATTTTGCCATCACGGTTCCTTGGAAAGGATCGATAAAGCATACGCGGAAAATATAATCACCAATCTCAGTCACTTTTGGATTCGTCGAGGATGGCGTGATCATGGGTACTTTGTACTGCTGAGCAATCGGGGCCATCGCTAAACTCAGTGAAGATGCGACCTCACCCAAAACTGCCGAAACTTTATCTTGAGTGATAAGCTTCGTAGTCGCGGTTGCAGCCTCCTCTGGTTTCCCCTGGTCATCAAGCGTGACAAGTTCAATTTTTTTACCTTTGATGCCGCCTTTAGCGTTCTGTTCTTTAATGGCGAGTTCAATCCCTTGGTGAGTCGAAACACCGAAGGTCGCTTGTGCACCGGTCATAGACCCAATTTCACCAATTTTAATAGTCTCGGCCAAGCCAGCTGAGGCAAGAACCAAAGCGCTGCTAAACAGAGCCGCTACTATTGTGTGCATTTTCATAGAGTTTCTCCAGGAAGTGAAAAAATGGAAATTGGCAAAATCATAACACTACCTTAGCCGGCCAGTCATTTAATTTATACGAGATAATTTGTCATTAGCACCAAATCACATCTGATTGCCGATCTTACAGTCATTTTGTCGTACCGAAAAGCGGGACTATAATCTTTCAAACGCCATTTTTTCCTTTAGTTCACCATAATGATGCCGATCAACAAGCTTAAACATTGTGCAGACGCCAGAGATAACTATGACTACGACTATTCGGCATTTACCTCGTACCTCGCAGCAAATTTGGCTCGCCGCCATCATTGCGTCGGTCATCGGGCATTTTGCAATTGTCGGAGGAATATCTCCTCATCAATCGCCGACAAGACCTGACTATTCCAAAATACCTATTCGCGTTAATGAAATGCCCAAGCCAACGGTCGCGCCCGAGTTAGAAAAGGTAAAACCTAAACCACTAAAACCCGACAAACCAAAACCGCCACCGCCAAATCAGCAGACGAAAGTTCCGGTAAAACC
>CAZUYQ010000088.1:0-1207 GCA_964624705.1 uncultured Polynucleobacter sp. | reverse complement strand
AAACCGGATACTCCGCCAATTCAAGGTCTAACTAAAGATAGTCTTTCGGATAAAGGCACTATTGCTGCACCTGCAGGCAATACGATGATGACTGAAGATTCGGGAAAAAGACTTAATCCAAACGATGTGAATCAAATCGCCGGCGATCTTTCTGCCCCAGCTTCTTTAGTCAGGTCATCCATTACTGTCCCGCCATACACTGAGCAAGCGCTCGATGCTGCTTTAGAGGGAACCTGGATTGTCGATGTTTTTGTCAATGTTGATGGCAGCGTCAAAGATGCGGAACTACGCAAAAAAATCGGCTACGGAATGGATGACAAGGTTCTTAACGCAGCGAAAGTCGCAAAATTTATTCCAAGAAAAAACAAACTTGGCGTCTCAGAACCTGGTTGGGCCGAAATCAAATTTACGTTGGTCATACCCTAAGCAAATATTTAGCTGGCAACAAAAGCCAACCAATAAAAAATCCAGCCCGTTATCGCAGTCATCGCAAGGCTAATAGCGGAGACTCTCCCCATTGTACGATGAATTAAACTGTGTGCTGATGGTGCGGGCGGGGAGGGGAAATGTTTTATCGCAAGAAAAACGGTTACCAAAAGACTCACGGCGGCAGTGACAGAAAATAACAAATGGATTCCTAATGACCAAGGAACGATCGTTTCAAAATAGGGGCTTGGCTCTGCCAAGTGCCGCCACCCGACCAACCGCATCTCAATTTCAAAAGCAATCACCGCTATCAACAACAAGGAAGAAAGACCTATCATAACTTTTTTATGGGTCAAATATCGCTTCGTCTTAGCAGCGCGAATTGCAAATAATAAAATAGGCAGGATCGCAATCATGGCAATTGCCACCACATCCAACATCAGACTTCCGCGACTACCTGGTATGATTCCGTCCATAAAACCTCCTACAACCCGCTGCCCGTAAGGTACACGAGACCGTTAGGATGGCAAATAGCTTGTTTTTTCGACAAGTTGGAAAATCTTAAAAACTAATTTTAATTTTCCAATATTTTATTGTTGCATTCGGTGTAGGTTTTGAGGCAATGTCTTGTCTCCTCATTGAGGGCGCTTAGCTCAGCTGGTAGAGCACCAGATTTGCATTCTGGGGGTCAGGAGTTCGACTCTCCTAGCGTCCACCATTCCCGACACTGGACGCACAGCAGGCCGCAAGGCCGCCGTTGGGGGGGGTTGCCACACTCCCC
>CAZUYQ010000087.1:13477-21672 GCA_964624705.1 uncultured Polynucleobacter sp. | reverse complement strand
AACAGCGCCAAAACTCACCTCATCAAGCTGGGCGTCAAAATTGGCGGAACTGACCAAATGCCGTGGGCCACGTCGTCAATGCAAAGCCACCGCTATCATCGACAAAATCGCCGGAAAAGTGTGCCGGGCCATTTTAGGCGGATTTCCATTTTAACAGCGGTGATTTTGCATCGTCGATGCAGCGTGGTGCTTAAGGTCAGAGAAGCGATGAATATCTATCGAGTTCGAAGTAGTTCGATTTATTTTGCGGAATCGTCAATATTATTGTGCCAGTCAAAATGCGCGGAATAAATTAGCTCGCCGCAGACTCCCACGGGGCTGGACGGTGACTGGGTCGGTGCAGTGGCTATCGCTGGTTGCTCTTAATATGCAACGAAGGGGACAATTGTCAGCTACGGAGTTTATCCAAGGAACTCCTCGCCTCAGCGGCAACATCTGAATCCGGGTGTTGACAGAATTGTTGCAAAAGCGTCTCACTATCTTGAGATTCAATATATGCCAATGCCTCGGCGACATTGACCAATGGATTTGGAGTTTCGCTCTGGATGCTGCCGAAAGTTGGAATCAACTGCCACCCTTCATCTGGGTCGATTTTCGCAATGATCGGCAGCAGTTGACTTGCGAGATACGACTTAGCGAGTCCCAACGCACGTTGAAATGCTTGTCGCAATTCAGGAAGCAACTCCCGACTATCAGATGCCAGAAGTGCGTGCTTGAGTTTTGATTCGAAATCATACGGACCGTATAACATAAGGAGTTTTGAATAAATCCGCTTTTGATCAGATGGTCGCTGACTGTTGGCATGGCCAAACAGGAAGACCGCATATGCGATTTCATCGTAAATGTTGTTGTATCCATAGATCCTATGGGGAACATTCACTCCTTTGCGATCAACATGGGTATCAACCAGCCGCTCGATTGCGTCAAGACCTTTATCGTTTCCCCACGCTGCCAACACGAGAGCCGCTCGATAGTGCAGTTCAATGTCGTCGCTTCCAAGTGCCGCTTCCAAGGTGGTAATTCTAGCTGAAGACGGATTTTCCAGCAATTGTACTTCGTCAAGACCGACAACATCTCCTGCATCATCCAGATACAATGCGGCCTCGATCTCCTTTCGACTCGGAACACTCATTTCATATGCTTTCCATGACTAGTTACCTGCCCGTAGTGTCCAAAAAATCGTAACGTCTGATATATATAGACGTTATCACTATCACGAATTTGTCGGTAGTCTACCAATTTATGGAGGAGAGCATCCGAAAATATAGGCAACGTCGCCAAAACAGTGATCAAAGCAAGACCTCTGCAATTTAGCAGGCAATGACCCTTGCGGGCAATCTCCACCTTCGCATCAAGACCGTGAGTTTTAATGTTCAAGTTTGGCATAGACGCTGTAGCTCGATCATCTTCGATTTTATTTTAGGCGTTGGCTTCGATCGACCACGTCAATGCCGACGGAGACCGCGGAGACGCGGCATTCTGTTCCAACTGTTGAGCTTCTGCGCTTCGGTCAAAATAGAAAGTTTCCTACTGCTCCCAAGGAAGTTATAATATAATAGTTGGATAACTTATTAAGGGCGAAACGAAAGAAGGTCAAGCTATGGGTCGTGACCAAGACATACCGAAATTGTTAGCGGAGCTAGCAAATGTTTTTCCGATAAATCCTGTACCTAGTTTTACGCCATTTTCTGCACTAGAACATGAAAATATCGACACTGAGCTCAGACAGAAACAACTAAATTCTCGGCGACTTATAATCCCGCAAAAGGACGCAGATTTCAAGATGATCACCTTTTATATAGACACTTTATAAGTATAAGAAAACGCCGCGATAAAATAACTGGGAAGGAACTGCCACATTCAGTGCGTCTGATAGGCAGATTTGGCAGAGTCGCGTTCAGTTATTAATCATTCTAATACCAGAAAAATGATAGTTTTTTATAGAAACATGCTATCGAGTGGAAGTATTCATCTAGGACACCATCAGTAACATGCTTTAATCATTGATAAATATGCCTACTTATACGTGTTTCTACACAAACCCTAAAGAATTCTCAAAGAGAACCCGACTCTATCTTTAGCAGATATTAGGGGAGGCATTTATGAAACATAATCATTACAAATATGGTCCAGTTCTCGGACTTCTCATTATAAGCATGTGGAGTTGTAGTAAGGGAAGCATCTCAAACTCCTCAGCCACGCCAAGAACTGGCGCCAAAACTGATACAACTACGGACAATAATAGCTCTGCATCCAAAACCCTCGACAAAGACAACAACATCTGGACCTCGGACTATAAGAACCTAAATGGTTTTGCCATTGAGATTCCTCCATCAGAACTTTCCAGTAAAAACCTTCTCATCACTGCTAAACTTCAAGGTACTTCACCCGACTTCTCACTTCTTGTCACCGGTGATCGTCCGCTTTCCAATCCATTCACAGTAACATTACCAAAAGCCATTCAGGAGACTGTAAATGGTCTAAGCATGAATCAAATTCAGGTGGTCTTAACACCTACTGACTCTAAAGGTAATGTTACTGGTAGCGATATTATATTGAGTTCTTCCGATTATGGAAAAATTGGCAATAGTCTGATTATGACCCTCGACAGCTGGGGCATAATTAAAGTCGGGAAAATCCCTGGCAATCAAACTCCAGCACCAGCAGCAGTCAATATTGTTAGTCTCGCACCAACAGTTTCAAGCGGGGGATACAAAGCTGGCGATACGATTACCATTGCCGTTAATTTTTCAGAAGCGGTCACGGTCACTGGAACTCCGACCTTGAACCTGAATTTCGGTGCTCCCGCAAAAGCTAGCTACACTGCAGGATCAGGGTCGACAGCACTTATCTTTTCTTACACGATTGCAAATGGCGACAATATCAGCCCGCTGGAATATGCGAGTACGTCTGCTCTCAATCTCGAAGACGGTAGCATCAAGAACACCGCTGCCACTTCGGCAACACTCACTTTACCAGCACCTGGTGCAACCGGATCTCTTAGCGCCACCACCGTAATTGCAGTCGACACGACGCCTCCATCAGCACCAGCTCTTACAGGCGCCACACTCACCAGCAGCACTCAACCAACGATCAGCTGGACCAGCGGTGGCAGCGGTAACGGAACCTATCGCTACAAAATGGATAGTTCTGATTTCACATCAGGTTCTACAACTATTTCTTCCACTAGCATGACTCCAGTGACTGCACTAGGAAATGGTGCCCATACTTTATATGTTCAAGAACGTGATGCAACAGGCAACTGGTCAGCTGCTGGTAACTTAGCATTTACAATTGATACCAATATGCCTGGAGCCCCGGTTGTGACATGTAGCGTTAGTACCACTGCTAACGATCAACCAACTTGGACATGGACCTCTGGCGGTAATGGTGGCAGCGGTTATCGCTATAAACTCGATAACAACACCATGACCTCGGGGACAACTGCTACAACTCTTACGACATTTACGCCAGCTTCAGCCCTAAGTGAAGGTGCGCATACTCTCTACGTTCAGGAAGTAAATAACAACGGCAGCTGGTCTCCGATCGGAAGTTATGTCGTAACTGTGGACACGCTTCCTCCGACTGCTCCCAGCGTGACCTCAACGGCCTCGCTGACGACTAACACTCAACCAACCTGGACTTGGACAGCTGGCGGCGGCGGAAATGGTCAGTACCGCGTAAAATTAGACGACAGCACGATGACTGCAGGCGCGACTGCACTTGGTGTAGCTACATTCACTCCAGCTAGCGCATTCGCTGATGGAGCAAATATTCTATCCGTGCAAGAACGCGACGCTGCCGGCAACTGGTCTGCTACAGGGTCTTATTCGGTCACCGTTGATATGGATCCACCTACTGCACCGAGTGTTACAGGCACTGCTGCAGTCAATATCCAAAAACCAACTTGGACTTGGTCGGCTGGAACAGGCGGCAACGGAACATTTCGTTACAAACTCGACAGCAGCGATTTAACCACTGGCGCGACCACTACGACGGCAACCACTTATACTGCGGCATCTAACTTGACCGAAGCAGGACATACTCTCTACGTACAAGAACGGGACGCTGCGGGCAACTGGTCACCATCCGGAAGCTTTACCACCACCGTCGATATTCAACCACCAACAGTGAACGCCGGAACGAACCTGTCGACCAGCTCACAGTTTACTCGAACAGCAACAGTCACTGATGCTACAACTTATCAATGGTCGAAAACATCTGGTCCCGGAACCCTAACTTTTGGATCTGCTACAGCCGCAAGTACAACCATAAGCGCGAATACCACGGGTACTTACGTTATTCGTCTTAGCGCGACCGATGCTGCTACGAACAGCGCCTATAGCGAATTTACTTTGACCTGGACCAACAACGATGGAATCGCACCAGGGGTGCCGACTCTCGATATTAGCTCGAAGGTCTTCAATAGCAGCTTCACGGTCACCGCTACTCAGAACGCAGTCACCGACGCAGATTTTACGGAATTCCGCTACCGAACTGACGGCACGATTCCGACAAGTTGTAGCGATGGCACCGCAACTTCCGGGACAATAACAATTTCAACAACTACAACACTTAAAGTTATCGCGTGCGATGCTGGCGGCAATGCCTCTGCAACAGCAGCGACCGGAACTTACACCCTAGACACAACAAATCCATCAGTTCCGAGCCTTGATATCAGCACAAAAACGTTCAACAGCAATTTCACGGTCACCGCCACTCAGAACGTAACGACCGATGCTAACTTCTTAGAATTCCGTTACACGACTACAGGTACTGAGCCTGCGAATTGTTCCGCTGGTTCCGCTTCGAGTGGATCTATCAGCATTACGGGCACCAGCAATGTGACGCTTAAAGTGATCGCTTGCGACGCGGCAGGCAATGCCTCTTCCGCGGCAACAGGGACATACACTTATTACAACACATCACCGCTCGTTCCAAATTTAGACATCTCATCAAAAGTATTTAATTCCAATTTCACCGTCGCCGCGAGTCAGAATGCAACTCCAGATACGAACTTCAGCGAGTTCCGCTATACGACATCGGGTGTTGCACCGGCCGATTGTAGTAGCGGTACAGCGTCAAATGGATCGATTGGCATCACGGGTACAAGCGATGTCACACTAAAGGTTATTGCTTGTAATTCCGTCGGCAACGCGTCACCAGTCGTCACCGGCACATATACTTACGACAATACAGCGCCTCTCACTCCAAGCATGGATATCAGTTCAAAGACATTTAACAGCAACTTCACGGTCACACTGAGCCAGAATGCAGCAACTGACGCAAACTTCACAGAATTCCGTTACACGACGACCGGAGTAGCACCAGCAAGCTGTAGTGCCGGCACTGCGTCAAGTGGATCTATCAGTATCACGGGCACAAGCGACGTTACGCTTAAAGCTATCGCATGCGACGCCGCAGGTAACTTCTCTTCTGCTATCACCGGTACATACACATACGACAACACTGCACCACTGACACCAAACCTTGACATCAGCACCAAAGTTTTCAATAGCAACTTTACAGTCACTGCAAGTCAGAACGCAACAGACGACCCTAACTTCTTAGAATTCCGTTACACCCTCATAGGTTCTGCACCAGCAAACTGTTCTGCTGGTACCTCCACAAGTGGTTCGATTTCTATCACCGGCACTAGCAACGTTACTCTGAAACTTATCGCATGTGACACAGCCGGTAACGCTTCAGCTGCAGTCACTGGAGCTTATGTTTACAACAACAGCATGCCACTTGTTCCAAGCCTTGATATTAATTCAAAAGTATTCAACAGCAATTTCAACGTCACTGTGAGTGAGAACGCCACTCCAGATGCCGGATTCTTAGAATTCCGCTACACCACAACTGGAGTAGCTCCTACAAGTTGTAGATATGGCACAGCATCGAGTGGCACGATCGCTATCACAGGTACAAGCGACGTCACCCTAAAAGTGATCACGTGTAACTCAGTCGGCAATGCATCACCAGTCGCAACTGGAACTTACACTTATGACAACATGCTACCTTTAACTCCAAGTCTAAACGTGAGCTCTAAGGCCTTCAATAGCGACTTCACTGTTACAGCAAGTCAGAACGCTTCTACCGATACGAATTTCTTAGAATTTCGCTACACCACAACAGGCATTGCACCTGCAAGCTGCAGTGCGGGTACCGCAACGAGTGGAGTGATCTCCATCACTGGAACAAGCGATGTCACTCTCAAAGTAATCGCTTGTGACGCTGCCGGAAATGCTTCTGCAGCAGCTGTCACTGGTACCTACACTTACGACAACTCTGCACCCCTTACACCAAGCATCGATATCAGCTCTAAAGTCTTCGGTTCGACGTTTACTGTCACGGCAGCCCAGAACGCCACCACTGATACTAACTTCCTCGAATTCCGTTACACCACCACAGGAGTTGCGCCGGCAAGTTGCACGTCAGGAACTGCCTCAAGCGGCTCTATCTCGATTACTGGCACAAGCGATGTTAGTTTAAAAGTGATCGCCTGTGACTCGGCGGGTAACGCCTCTGCTGCAGTGACTGGAACCTACACCTATAGTAACAGCACACCACTTGTACCAAGTCTTGATATTAGCTCAAAAGTATTTAACAGTAACTTCACGGTTACGGTGTCGCAGAACGCCACACCAGATGCAGACTTTACTGAGTTCCGCTACACCACAACTGGAGTAGCTCCGACCAGTTGTAGTAATGGAACAGCAACAAGTGGATCCATCAGCATCACTGGAACAAGCAATGTTACGCTCAAAGTCATCGCTTGTAACGCCATTGGTAACTACTCGCCTGTTGTAACCGGCAGTTATACTTATGACAACACTGCCCCTCTTACACCAAGCTTAAGCCTTGCATCGAAAGTCTTTAATGCAGACTTCACTGTAACCGCGAGTCAAAACGCAACGCCTGACACGAATTTTACAGAATTCAGATACACAACAACCGGCGTCGCACCAACTGACTGCAGCAACGGCACAGCCACCAGTGGCTCTATCAGCATCGCAGGGACAAGTGACGTCACACTCAATGTCATCGCTTGCGATGCTGCAGGCAATAAATCTTCTGCTGTCACCGGAACGTATACTTACGACAACACCGCACCGCTTACACCAAGCATTGATATCTCTAGCAAAACATTCGCAGGTAGCTTCACTGTTACGGCGACACAGAACGCTAGTTCCGATGCTAACTTTACCGAATTCCGTTACACCACAACCGGCGTTGCTCCTGCCACTTGTGCCGCAGGCTCTGCTTCAAGTGGTTCAATCAGTATCAGCGGTACTAGCAATGTTACACTTAAAGTGATCGCCTGTGACGCCGCAGGTAACGCGTCATCAGCTGTGACGGGTACCTACACTTACGATGGCACTGCACCACTGACACCAAGTTTAAGCCTTTCATCAAAAGTCTTTAATGCCGACTTCAGTGTCACTGCAAGTCAGAACGCAACGCCCGATACAAATTTCCTAGAATTCCGTTATACCACCACCGGTAGCGCCCCTGCTAACTGCAGTGCCGGCTCTGCATCTAGCGGCTCCATCAGCATCACCGGAACAAGTAACGTCACACTTAATGTCATTGCCTGCGACACTGCAGGCAACGCATCATCGGCAATCACAGGAACATATACATACGACAACACGGCGCCGCTTACACCAAGTCTAAATTATACAACCAAGTACTTTGGCTCTAACTTCACAGTGACTGCGAGCCAGAACGCTACAACGGACACAAATTTCAGCGATTTCCGTTACACCACGACAGGTGTCGCACCCACAAGCTGCAGCACTGGAACGACTTCAAGTGGCTCGATAAGCATCACGGGAACAAGTAACGTGACGCTCAAAGTTATTGCTTGTGATGCGGCTGGAAACTTCTCGTCGGCTGTGACCGGAACTTATACTTACGACGGAACCGCTCCATTAACTCCAAGCATCGATATCACGACGAAATCATTCAATAGTAACTTCACAGTCACAGCTAGCCAGAATGCGACTCCAGACACAAACTTTGCCGACTTCCGCTACACCACAACTGGCATTGCACCCGCAGATTGTAGTTCCGGAACGACTTCGAGTGGTTCGATCAGCATTACGGGCACAAGCAGCGTCACCCTCAAAGTGATTGCCTGCGACTCTGCAGGTAATCCGTCTTCGGCAGTCACAGGAACCTATACATAC
>CAZUYQ010000087.1:4230-13467 GCA_964624705.1 uncultured Polynucleobacter sp. | reverse complement strand
AGGAGCAACCTATACCACATCTTCGTCAATCACTTTGGGTCTTTCAGCGGTCGGTGCTTCAGATATGTATATCAGCAACACCAGTGGTTGTGGCTCTGGCGGTAATTATGAAACCTACGCAACAACGAAGGTTTGGTCGCTTGGACAATCCAACGGAACAGCCACAGTCTATGTGAAGTATAAAGATGCCGCTGGCAACGAAACCTCATGTATCAACGATACTATCGTTCATGACGGAACAAACCCTACAGCGCCATCAAGTATTGACGATGGAACTACTAACACTTCATTAACGACCTCGCCAACGATCACTTGGGCTGCAAGTACCGACACCGGCGGTTCAGGTATCAGTTATTATGAAATCGCCATTGGTACAACTGCTGGAGGTACTGAAACAAAAACTTGGACTAGCACGGGATCAACCGCAGCCTCTGGTCAAGCAACAGGTCTTACGCTTTCCGCCGGAACAACTTACTATGCAAGTGTCCGAGCAGTTGACGCTGCCGGGAATACTTCCAGTGTAGGCCAAGGTAATGGTTGGACAGCGGCGGCCTCGATTACCTGCCCGACAAACTATGTCGTGATACCTGCCGATGCGACACTTGGTACGGCAGCTTTCTGTGCTATGAAATATGAAGCAAAAATTGTCGGTGCCAGCAATGGTAATAAGACCTACGCATCGACAGACGTTGCTGAGTCTCGACCCGATGGGACACCGTGGGTCAATATCTGGCAGGCCGCTTCTATCACAGAATGTCAGTCTCTTTCCTACGCAGGCTCAGACCTTCCCACAAATGCTCAATGGCAGGCAATTGCACGAAATATCGAACTTGCGCAAAGCGGCGGTGTTTATTTAAACTGGAGTAACGGCTCCATATCAGGCGCAAACGCGCTCAACCGCGGTAACTCCGACGGAGCGAACGCAAACCTCGCAGCGAGCACCGATAACGACCCTTGTAACGGTACGGGACAGACGAACTGCGCAACCAATTCTCATGCCGACTTTACGCAGAAGAGAACCCATACACTCTCCAATGGCGAAATTATTTGGGATATCGCAGGTAACGTGACCGAGTGGGTTAAAGATACATATACAAACCAAGGTTCACAGGCCTATGTATCACAGTTGTCATTATCAGCGGCCCTGATGTTAAAATGGGGTGCTTCAGGTAACTATTCCGCAAAAAACAGCGGTGAATATGGTGGTCTAGGTAACGCATCCATTGCCGGTACCGGTGGAGCGGTAACACGAGGCGGATCGTATATTGGTAACGCCAATATCGGTGTCTTCTACTCTTACTTCGCCTATGGGACCGCGTCAAAAAACGTAAATACTGGTTTCCGCTGTATCTCGACCGGCCCATAAAAAATCTTGTTCTCAGCGCTTACTTTATAATCGACCTTGGATGTCACGAACTACAAGATAGAGTCGAACATCCAGGGCGTTTTCTTGCCCACTCCGGGCGTCTCCTAAACCAAGGTTTTGTTGTTTTATTCAGTTCATAGGGCGTTTTTAGAGCGGTCATAAACTGCCAGAGCGATGTTTTATCTCCGTTTGCTAAGTCATCTAAAACTTCCTGAACTTGATAATTACGAGGTACAAAAACTGGATTCACGAGATTCATTTTACTTTGGTCTAAGCCTCCAAGTTTAGACACACGTTCATAATAGGTTTGAAGCCATGAGATGAGCTTTTTGCATTGAATTTCATTGGGACGTTCCATATACAGTGCATCCTCAAAATTCCTTAGAATAAACTCCGAATTTTTTATATCGTGACCGTCCCAGGTCCAAACGTCTGCGAGCTTGCGGTAAAAGATTGTCATATCGACCTCCGTCGATATTAAAGCTACTTCTAAAGAATCGACTAATGCGGCGTTTTCGCCACTAGAATTTTCACAATCAGACAAACCAATTTTATTTATCCTCATGTGACGATATGCACTCTGAAACGTCGATGCATAGTTTTCTAGTATGGATTCTAAACCTGCTCTGTCATTTATTACAGTCGCCAAAGCCTCGGCAAGTCTGGTCAAATTCCACAAACCAATTCCCGGTTGTTGTTCAAACCGATAACGACGACGCTCAAAATCGGTCGTGTTTGGTGTCCAGGTGGGATCGTAAGAATCAAGCCAGCCATAAGGACCATAATCAATGGTCAGCCCCAGTATCGACATATTATCAGTATTAAGCACACCATGAACAAACCCTACCCGCAGCCAGTCAACCACCAATTTTGCTGTACGATCAGAAATTTCCTTAAAACATTCGATGATACTCTCATCTGGCTTTGATTCATCAAAGCGAGCCCAAATAGCTGGATAATGCATTCGTATCGTGTAACGAATAAGTGTCTTTAAATTTTCAAGTTCGCCAGTCGACGCCAGGATTTCAAAATGTCCGAACCTGAGAAAACTTGGTGCAAGTCTGGTTGTAATTGCACCGGGCTCTACTTCTGGATTGCCATCATAAAACATATCACGCATCACATCATCGCCAGTTGTCACACAGCACAAGGCTCTTGTAGTCGGAAGCCCAAGATAAAACATCGATTCACTACAGATAAATTCACGTAGCGATGATCTTAAAACTGCTCGTCCGTCTGCGTGACGAGAATAAGCAGTGCGACCAGCACCCTTCAGTTGAATTTCCCAACGTTCATTTTTGGAATTGATAAACTCGCCGAGTGAAATCGCCCGACCATCGCCCAGTTGACCAGCCCAGTTGCCAAATTGGTGGCCGCCGTAACGCGTCGCGATTGGCTGCATGCCTGGCGCAAGATCATTGCCCGCAAATATATGAGTGAGTTGATTAAATCGCTCGGGATCTTCTTTGAGTTCAATTTCACCAGGAAGATCCAAAAGAGCCGCAGCGCCATCAGACCACGCAAGCAGTTCTGGTTTTGAAACTTTGTCAGGTTGAGCCGAAGCGTAGAGCACGCCAGGAGTTTGCATAGGACGAGTGACTGCCGTCCCCTTTAGGCCAGGGAGGTCTCTTGCAAAAGAATTATCAAAATTTTGCTTGGTCCATGACGTCGTCATAAAAAATTTCCGCCTGCTAGTTCTGATTTATCTGTCGCAATGACATATCAGAAGTAACAGGCGGAAAAAATCAGAACATTCTACGGAGTTTTAATTCACACTAGATTCACTGAATTACTCAGGAACAAATTCCTTAAATAGCTCGGTCTTGGTGACGTCTTCACCGCGGCATGTATTATCCTTGCATACGCGTGATACACGGCATCCGCCGGGTCCACTGCTATCAAAGTCAGTTTCACCACGAACGAGAATACCTTCGACTTCACCAGTCACCAGGTTAAATACTGCAGATCCGGAGTTTCCGCCGTATGTGTCTAGGTTTGCTACGAAATAAGGCTGTTCCGCTTTAACGCTACGAACTTTAGCGCCATCCGTGATTTTCGTTGGCAAACCAACTGGATTACCAATCACCGCAACTCCGTCACCGACATGGACTGCGCCTGTACGACGAAGTTTAAGTGGAGCACGACCAACCACTGGACGGTCTAATTTGATGACCGCATAGTCACGACCAGTTGCAGTCTGCTGAAGTTCGCGTTTTACGATCGACTTACAGTGGTAAACTTCCTTTGCGGAAACTTTTGAAAGATCTTTATCTTCTTTATCATATCCGAAACCAAAAACCATCGAGATGGCATCACAGCCTTCTTGATTTTCAATACAATGGCCCGCGGTTACAAATAGATCGTCTCCAACCAAGAATCCAGAGCAGAAGCCTGCACTTGCTTGACTAGCAAAACGCTCATTGTCACAAACACCAGCTCTTTGTTTAAATGACTTCGTAGGTAGACCGATGACTTCTGGAGTAGCAGCATTTTTAATCAGATCTTTGTCTTCGATAAGGATTGCTGTACTACGAGCGCTGTCAAGTAACATTTGATCATTAGTCGGATCAAATAGCTCCTTGCGGTTGTCTTCGCCGTAGATCACGCGATCTTCAGCAAATGCACTCAAACTTGTCAATAACGAGCATAGAACGAACCCTGTTCTTAGTAGGACCTTCATGGTACCCCCATCGCATTAAATTGTGTAAACTGTGCTTGTCTTAAAAACCAGGCTACGACCTATTGGCCGCGTGGTCAATTAATTTTTTCGCAATCTTTAATTTTTTTTTACATTGATCTTTGGAGACAAAATGAAAGTTAAAATTAGCAGGCACAGCGTTACACGTTCAACCCTCATTCTTTCGGTTTCTTGGATGGTTTGGTCCTGTGCCTCGGCGCCAAAAGTGTCTGACCACAGCGAGTTTACTGTCAGTAAGAAACCAGACCTCACACCAATAGCGGTTCTTCCAACGACAGCAGCAACAGGAATTGTGCCTTATAAATTTGAGCAAAAGAGTGCGAATAGTCAGTGGATGAAATGTACTATCCCAAAATCTCAAGGATCAGTTCTGATCATGCATCGTTTCGACTCTGGCTTTGATCCTCAATTATTTTGCAAAGGTTGGGTCGCTCAATCCTTTATTAAGAAAGGGTTTAATGTTGTCGCTGTCAATCGTCCCGGTTATGCAGGTTCAAATGGCGTCGAGGATTTAGCAGGCCCGCAATCTATGGCAGCCATCAAAGCAGGACTTGATGCCAGTGGTTTAGGATCGCAGGTAAAAGGAATCTGGGGTTACGATGTCGGCACCATCGCCGCAGCATTTTTTGCCAAGCAGAATCCTAATATCCAATGGCTTATTCTAGGAGGTGGAATTTACGACCTAGAAATCACCGCACGCTCGACCGAAAGTGCGGGACTGAAGTCTAGTATTCAAAAAATCAAATCCACTGAAGGCGATTTAGCATTTGAACGTCGCTCGATTGCTTGGGACTTCAATGGCCTTCCCAAAACAGTCGCACTGTATTATTCCAAGAACGATAAAGTTGCCCCTACTGGCCAGGCCGATGCTTTTAACGCTCAACTCAGAACAGCGGAATACAAAGTATTCAACAACGAAATCGCAGGCGGAAGTCACGAACTACCATGGCGCGATCATATGACGATTTTAGAAGCCGCTATTGATCAAGTGGCTCCCATCAAAAAATAAATCGATTTTTAAGTTTATTTAGCGGGAAACGGGCTTTCGTAAAACACATAGTGATTGTAATCACCCACTTCGAAATAAACCCGTTTCTCATTTTCATCTTCAATAAAATTTTGATTCAAGTCAAAGACCCCATAGCCATACCGATATGCCCGGGGAGTCCGCTTATCATCAGTCGCTTCTGCAGTCGAAAGTTTATCGACCTTAATCCAGCGATAAACTATTTTGCCGTCACCAGCGATGACATCGACAACGCCGTTGGTCCCAGTCCAGTTCTGAATCGAGCGAGTAATTTTATTCTGGGTTTCTTGAGTGCATCCCACGAAAAAGATAGCAAGCATTAGCGACACATAAGACCAAAGAACCAAACGCTTCATAAGATAACCCCATTTTAGTAGATGCCCGCCTTTGCCAAAATTTCGGCTGAGAGCCCCCAGACATTAAACGAACTGCAATCATACAAGAAGCTATCGCGCCAGCAACCAAACATATTAAAAGAAAATTTTTGGCAGTTTGCCACACTGAGTCGGTCCGCCGGCACCCGCAGCACGTCTTGGACCTCTGAAGGCGATGGTGTCGTTTGACAGTCGGAAGCATAAGCCCACGCAAAAACAGGATAAACAAGCGATCCATCAAGCGCTTGCACTGTTTGAGACAAGCCCATAATGTTTATTTTTTCAGGGTCTAATCCAATCTCTTCCCGTGTTTCACGCAAGGCTGTCATGGCGGGGTTGGTATCCCCGTCTTCCAGTCTCCCTCCGGGAAACCCAATCTGTCCGCGGTGAGACCCTGTGCGGGTACTCCTTCTAATAAACAAAATTTCTCGCTCCTGTTGATTGAGCACAAAGAGCACCAACACCGCACTCGGGCGCCGTTTGGACATAAAAAAAACCGGATCCCACAGCGTAGGAACCGGCTTCAATTCTTTGACAAGCTCATTCACAATCATCGTTCATTACATAGCTGGTTCAGGTTCAAGGTCGTTCATCGAAATATCCGACAAGCGAGCAGCACGACCGTCACCGGTACCTGGGCGGATATCACCTGGACCGTCAGATTTTTTCTGCCCCTGAATCTGCTGTAACCCCTTGCCACCAGACTTTGTATCAGGACTTGCAAGAGATGTAGCGGCACGTTTCATGGTCGTACGACCGTTGAAAAGTGCCCCATCATGTACTACCAAACTAGGAGTCGACACATCGGCCTGAACATCAGCGGTGGCACATAGTTCGATTCGGTGCCGTCCCTCGACATTTCCCTCGATACGGCCATGCACCACAACGTCTTCAGCGTTGATGGTACCAGTCACCACTGCCTCATCCTCAATAACCAGTAACCCCTCGGCAATCACTTGACCTTCAATAGTTCCACCGATTCGGGTGGCGCCGCGGCAATATAACTTTCCTGAAAAATGACAGCCCGATGTTAAAATCGTTACTCCCATATCTTTGGCAGTTGCCCCACGTTTATTTTGATTCGCATTTGTCTTATCGTGACCAAACATAGCTTTTTCCTCCCGCATTCCCTGATAGGATTTCGAAGCAGCCCCCATTCCATGATAAACTGCCAGATATGACTCAGATTATATCACTAAAAGCCTCGATGACCATAACCTGTCCCCAGGGTAAATGGATTCATGAATCAGCCTGGACGCCAGAACACTCTGCTTTTGCCGCAAAATGTCCCTGCTTTTCTGGAACTTCCCTTCATAAATTGACCTGGATTTCCTACGGCGGACGCGATCGCCCAAAACCTCTTGGTACGGGTTATTTCCAAGCCGGTAGGTGGATTTTCGCCCGTCATCTTGAGGCCCAAAATGACGGTCATCTTGAGGCCCAAAGGACCGAAGGATCTGAATCTATGGTGGCTGCCGCATCACTGCAGTGGGAAGACGGGCTTTTTACCAGCGCCTGGATCTTCTTCTCCGATACGGACGGTGCTACCCTCACAGGCGAGGCCAACCCAGCATTTTGGCTTGTAGAAGCCATTGTCCAAAGGCTCGTTCCTGATATGTTTGTACTCCATGGAAGTCCTTGGATTTCTAGTCTTCGCGAATTCGGGGAGATGAAAGTTATCTCGATACCAAATCCTGCGCAGACCGATTTTGACAAGGTGACGATTGTTAAATTAGACCGCAAAGCCTGGCAAAATTTTCCAGGTGCAGCGATTACTCATAAAGATCTTGATTGGATCAAACGTCAAGTGGCTCGAGAGAATCGTCAGCAACAGTTTGCAACGCAAACCCCGAAACGACCTTTTCTCCTCAGAATTCTGTTGGCTTTAAGCCCGATGCGCAGAGCTCGATCCAGTAAAATGGTTCATCCAATTGATCGACTCAAACGTTATTTAAGTTCTTAATCATTTTGATGTTCAGCAATCCAATCACCAAACACCCGCAAATCCGTGGCGATAGAAGTATTCGTATCGCATTCGCGTTTACCACGCGAGACAATGCCAGCAATCATAAGTTCACCTGAGATATTGGCCAAAACTGGCCCACCAGAGTCGCCATGACAAGCCATGCCAGTGGTCATATCTTTCAGCATTATTTCTCCTCCAGCAGTATTGATAGATTCCACATTAAAATCGCCGTAAAGTGCCTTGCTAGCAGAAGAGCGATCGCTGCCGATACTTCGACCGTATCCTGCAGCTCGCAATGTGGATCCCACAGCAATATCTGCGTTTCCGCGAACAATAGATAACGCAGCTACACCATTCATGGCAGTTAGGGTGCGAACAATCATTAAATCCGCTGTTAACGTAGTTGGCTTGCTTTGTGTTAATCCTGCAGGATTAAAGTCTTCAGGAGTCACCCAGCTGGCAACTCGGGTGAGTGCTGGTGAGGTCTTAACATTGAGACCAAAGCGAATCTCTGCATCCTTCATCTGTCCCAGCATCCCGCAGTGAGCAGCAGTTAAGAAATGCTCAGAATCTAAAACTACTCCCGAACACAAAATGTCACCGTTACGATCCATAATCGCAATCATCGAGGTCGCACCAGCCATCCCCGGGCGAAATGGTTTTCCATTGATAATTTGTAGATTTGCCGTGTTTTGAGGAACACCACAAGCGGTCAAAAAGATCGCGATGAAACCAATATATATTTTCATAAATGCCTCCGCGGCGTCCTGTTCAATTTTTAGACTAGTTCTGCTTTGGTTTCAATATTAATAAAAAAAAAAGCGGCCAAAAGGCCGCTTTTTCATAAGTAGAAGAAAAACTGAAACTTGAAAATTAACGTTTAGAGAACTGGTAACGGCGACGAGCAGATTTAAGACCGTACTTCTTACGTTCTTTCTTACGAGCGTCACGAGTGATAAGACCAGCTGCTTTAAGCGTTGTACGTTTTTCTGGGTCAAGTCCTGCAAGTGCACGACTGATAGCATGGCGAATCGCGCCAGCTTGGCCAGTAAGACCGCCACCCATAACGTTAACCAAAATATCGTAGCCTTCAACAACGCCAACGATTTCGAGTGGTTGACGAACGATCATCTTCGATGTTGGACGAAGAAAATACTCATCAATAGTACGCTTATTGACCGTGATAACGCCTTTACCTGGTTTCATCCAGATACGAGCGATAGATGTTTTGCGTTTTCCAACGGCGTGGATTGCTTTTGACTTAATCGGTGCCATGAATCAATTCTCCTTAACGGGTAACCATTGGAACTGGGTTTTGTGCTTTATGAGGATGATCGGTGCCAGCGTAAACTTTGAGGTTACCAGCAATTTTACGACCAAGCTTCGATTTTGGCAGCATGCCTTTAACTGCAGAAGTGACCACGCGGTCTGGCTTCGTTGCAAGTAAATCGCTTGCTGAGATCGCTTTAATGCCGCCAACCCAACCGGTATGGTGGAAATAGAATTTATTG
The DNA here is from genome assembly GCA_964624705.1 of uncultured Polynucleobacter sp. Lineage (GTDB taxonomy): Bacteria > Bdellovibrionota_B > Oligoflexia > Oligoflexales > RGVZ01 > CAMDKS01. Next base: position 4,525 of record CAZUYQ010000087.1, on the reverse strand, counting down.
GCAAGCTTAAGACCGCTCATTTTAACTTTCTCTGCGTTGATAACAACGACAAAGTCACCGCCATCAATGTGCGGAGCAAAATCAGGCTTATGTTTGCCGCGTAGAACGCGAGCTACTTCAGTTGCCAAACGGCCAAGGGTTTGTCCCGTTGCGTCGACAATTGTCCACTGCTTTGTAACATCGGCAGGTTTAACACTATGAGTTTTCATCTTTATTTACTCCAGACACCGTTAAATGCTTGAATCTTTTACCATTTTTATGATCGCAACCAACGACCACTTTGATTTTAGATCCG
>CAZUYQ010000087.1:0-4220 GCA_964624705.1 uncultured Polynucleobacter sp. | reverse complement strand
CTATATACAAGCAATTTCAGGTGGTCAACAAGTAAACCACCATAAAACGACCTCAAACACTGTCCAGACGGCTCTGAGCGGCTCCTCTATAATGAGATTCCGGGAATCTCTATTAGAAGGAGATGGTTTGGGGAGCCCTAGGACATGGAATCACATCTCTAATATTACCCATACCCGAAAGATACTGAACAATCCGCTCAAAGCCCAGGCCAAATCCAGCATGAGGCACAGAGCCATAACGTCTTAAGTCGAGATACCACTGCAGGTCATCGGCAGCAATATTTTTGGCTCGCATCGCTGCTTCCAGAAAATCAAGGCGATCTTCCCGCTGACTGCCACCAATAATTTCACCAATCCGAGGTGCTAGGACGTCCATCGCGGCGACCGTCTTACCATCATCGTTCTGACGCATGTAGAAGGATTTAAATTCTTTCGGATAGTTTGTAACAATGACGGGCCCTTTAAAAACCTGATCCGTCAAATATCGCTCGTGTTCGGATTGGAGGTCCACTCCCCACTTCACTGGGAATTCAAATTTGACGGAAGCCTTCTCTAACTCTTTAATGGCATCGGTATAAGTCATACGCGCAAAAGACGTGTCTCCTAAGCGGGAAATCTCGTCCGGTGTCATGCCTTTGTACATATCGCTAAGAAATGCCAATTCATCAGGACATTTATTGACGGCAACTTTACAAAGAGACCGGATAAAATCTTCAGCAAGCTGCATGTCATCTTCGAGATCAGCGAAAGCCATCTCTGGTTCGATCATCCAGAACTCTGCGAGATGGCGGGTGGTATTCGAGTTTTCGGCACGGAACGTCGGGCCAAAGGTATAGATATCACCAAGCGACAACGCCAAAAATTCACCTTGGAGCTGGCCACTGACTGTTAAATGCGTGTGCTTACCAAAAAAATCCTTCGACCAGTCGATCTCACCGCGTTCAGTGCGATGTGGTTTATTCATATCCATAGTAGTAACAGTGAAGAGCTCACCAGCACCTTCAGCATCGTTTGCAGTAATAAGTGGCGTGTGTGCCCACATAAATCCGCGGCTTTGAAAAAACTCGTGCACACCATGCGCTAGTGCGTTGCGCAAACGCCAGACGGCACCGAATGTGTTGGTTCGTCCACGAAGATGGCCAATATCTCGCAAAAACTCGAGCGTGTGACCTTTCTTCTGAAGTGGATAGGTCTCGGCCGGCGCTTCGCCAAAGAGTTCCAAATTCGAAGCATGGACTTCCCATGCTTGTCCTTTGCCCTGGCTAGCCTTCAATGTTCCTTCAATACGGACGCTCGCCCCTGTCTGACATCTTGGCAGCAGATCAAAACCAGGAACACCTTGATCGATCACACACTGAATCGTCGCCTGGGTTGATCCATCATTTAAAACAAGAAATGCGAACGCTTTGGATTCACGCCTAGAACGCACCCAACCGCAGACCACCACTTTGGAGTCGGCCTGACCTTGTTTTAACAATTCTGAAATTTTATGACGTTTCATATCCTACTCTCCACCATATTTGGTTGATTCATCATTCCTTTTATAGTCGTCTCATCAAGAACATTATTATGAATTTGTTCGAGATGTCGCAGTCGCTCCCAGACTCGAACAGGCATAAACGTTTGTAGAGTCAGAGGTTGACTAGGCTCGCGCTGAAAAACTTCATAATAGACAGCAAGTACTCCACGAGCAACGCGGTACCAATTAAACTTACTTACTTGCTGATAACCAGCCTCGCGCAACGCTTGAGCAAGGTCCGGATCAGATAAAACACGGTACATAGCGTCCACTAACTGACGACAGTCACGGGGATTTACCATAATAGCGGCATGGCCCACGACTTCTGGAATCGACGAGGTATAGCTTGTTACCACTGGTGCGCCAGATGCCATCGCTTCGAGGGGCGGCAAACCAAAGCCTTCATATAAGCTTGGATATGCCACAAGACTGGCATGACGGTAGTACTGACGAAGCTCGTCATCGCGCACGAATCCCTTAAAAACAACATCCTCACCAAATTTTTTAGCTTTTAAGCGAACTGTTGCAAAGAGTGGACTTTCTCCACCAATCAAAATTAACTTCGTACTGAGTTCTGGATGTTCGGATCTGAGTTCTTCAAATGCTTCGATGAGTATATTGATATTCTTACGAGGCTCCAGAGAGCCGACATACAATATATAATCACCTGGAATATCCGCAATTTTTTCGGCCAGCGGCGTCGCAGGTAGAGAAAATGTTTCATCGACGGCCCAATAGACCAAACTCACCTTTTCCGCTGGTAAGTCAAAATACTGAAGAAGGTCGTTCTTTGCACTATTACTGTTTGTAATGACTTTTGTTGCACGGTGGGCCAACCGTGGAATCATTAAATTATAAAGAGTACGAAAACTAAAACTATACCATTGCGGATTCACCACAAAACAAAGATCGTGAATATGAACAATCGATTTTCCACGATAAAATAAGGGCGCAATATTTGCCGGAGAATGCAAGATATCAATATTGTGACGTTTGGCTAATCGCGGTAATTTAAATTGCTCCCACAAGTGGTTTCTGAAACTTTCGCCCGAGCGCAAGTCGTCTGCAATCACCGTGACATTAGGGAAATCCCATTCTGGGCGACCAAGCTGCTCACGACCTGTGAAAATGATGTATTCATTATCTCGATCAATTTCAATAAGCATACGCACAAGGTTATACGCAGCCCTTTGAACCCCTGTTCTTTTCGCGACTAAAAAACGGCCATTGATACCTATTTTCAAGGCGTCACCCCCGAAAGATCTGAAATAGGTGTCCCCGGTTCACAAATGAAGCATTGTTTATAAAGATGCAATGTTTGATCGGTCATCCGGTCCCAGGAAAACTGTTCGCGATGCGACTGCACACCCAGCATAATTTGTGCTCGAAGAGAGTCATCATTAACGCCAAGTTCAAGAGCTCTGGCGATATCCTTATAGTCATAAGGATTAGCGAATATGGCATGATCTCCTACGACCTCGGGCAAGGAAGAGGATCGGGCAACTACCACGGGTGCGCCACAGCTCATCGCTTCAAGCGGAGGCAAGCCAAAACCTTCATAAGTCGAGGGATAAACAAAAAGTTTCGTCAACGAATAAACCGCCGGGAGATGCTCTTCAGCAATAAACTTACTGAAATACACGAGATGTTTCTTATTAAAGGAATCTGCAAGGCGCAACAACGCTGTATCGACGGGCGTCGCAAGAACCAAGGGCACTGTTAAGTCTGAATGACAGTAAGCCTTTACTAGCTGATGGACGTTTTTATGTGGTTTGTTGTTAGAAACACATAAAATAAAATCCTCAGGCAATTCATAAATTTCTCGCACATAATCCAATGTCAAGGGATCCGAAACGGGTCGGTAAAGGTCGCTCACACCGTTATAGGTCACAAAAACCTTATCTGGATTTAGCACCAGATTACGAACAATTTCTTTTTTTGAAAACTGACTAACGGTCAAAATAAAATGCGAGCGTTGAATGCATCGCCTTACAAATAGGCGATAATACATCTGGTGAAACGGCGTATAAAACTGTGGCAACACCAAATGGTTGAGATCGTGAATCGTCATAATCATTTTACAAGGTGTCAAAAGCGGTGCTACGAAAGATGGCGAATGAAATAGGTCAATCGCAAGAGCTTTCAAAAGACGGGGTATCTCCCACTGCTCACGGAAACTAATCCATCCTGCATTTACAGTTGTTAATTTCATATGAGCAGGCCACTTCTCCGAGAGAAGTGGTGAGTCCGGATATACAATGACAAAAAATTGCTGCTCTGGCGGGCGCGACGAAATACCTCGCAGCAATTCGTAAGCGTACCGAGCTATCCCGTGCATACTGCCGGGTTTTATCATTCTGGCGTCAATGGCAACTCGCATATAGGTGGCCTATCATCTGTCGCCAGCCAGCCGCCGTCAATGACGAAAACTATCGTTTTTTCAGGGAAACAAAGGTCTAACCTTTTGGATGGTGGCCAGCCCACCTTACGGCTTTCAAGTCTGAAAACAGGATATAACTTAATGATATTATTGAAATATTAAATATTCCTAAATAATTCCCCTTAGAAATGCGAAGAGTTTTATTGAAGCACGAGTGACAACCTGTTCACTACGATGCCGTCTGTTTTTAGACCACCTTAGAGGAGAGATGTTTATGTGATGGCCGGTCGGTTTGGTGCATATCTGCAGGTTGGCAAATCA
>CAZUYQ010000086.1:20802-22126 GCA_964624705.1 uncultured Polynucleobacter sp. | reverse complement strand
CCGTAGCCGAAGAGGATTAAGCCAAATCCCAACCTCTCCCAAAGAGAGCTGTCCCCTTGAGCGACGTCTAGAAGGCGATCTACAAAGAAGGTGGTCTGCTCGGCGCCAACCCGATCAACAAGTCCTCGCGTTAAACAGCTAAATCCTAATAAAACGAAGGCAAGGCTTACGGATGAAAAAAGAAGATAACGCCAAGCTGCTCGGTAGGATGAGTCCTTGCGTTGATAATATACTAACGGTGTTGCTGCCAAGGTGCTGGCCTCGATTAAGGCCCAAGTTAATAGCAGGTGATTGCTTAGGACTGCTGCACATAGGAGCCCAAAAAATGCCAACGATAATCCCACGAATTTGTGAATGTCTTTTGCCGCGACAGGTGAGCTTAAAGTGCGACTTACGACGTAGAGAGACACCCCAAAAAAAACGATAGAAATCAAGGTCAGAAAGAGAGCGTTTGTACTGTCATAGACGAAGTAACCGCCACCAAAAATCACCGGATCATTGCCCGTGATCCAAAAAACTCCAATCAGCGATACGACGAGATTAATCAACGCTGCATCTACTAAGAGACATAGGGATATATCCCTTTCTGGCTTGCTGAGCATTGATATCGAATGTATGAATGGCGATATTACCGCGAGACCAATCATCATAATACATCTCCGAATTCTGTCGTTGTCATCGACGTTGAGTTCGGCATCTTTCCGATGGGAGCGGCAGTGGATCGATCCAACTGGAGGCTTGAAGGTTCGACGGGCGGAATCTTCCTAAGAAAGTTACTAGCCAAAACGATTAAGACTAAGAAATCAAGAGCTACGAAAATCTCAAGCACCCAGGGCGTTTCGTGATTACCCCCGATAGTGAAGAGGCTAACGCCATTCTCGATGGTCAAGACCGATATCAGTTGTCCTGGTAAGTTGTTTTGACTCGATAGTGCCAGCATTCCCAGGGCGACTGCCGAAAGCGCAGCGGCGACCAGCATCATATCTAGCTCACCGTCAGGAACCAATTCTGCCGCCGCCATATAAGCGAAGGCGACAAAGAATATTGCAAGAGTCCAATGAAGAAGATTGGCTGGAATGAGGTCAATAAATCGCGGCACGCCAGCGCGATTAAACTTATGGACTAAGAGCCAGGGAATGACCACTCCCTTGAATACGAGTAACTCCACCATGGCAACACTGTTGTGCCAATCAAATCCCTGATCCATCACGATGAGATATGCCCCCATCCCGATGGCTTGGAGACCAAGGGCGACGATGCTAAGTCGCCACGAAGCGGTAAACGTCGATAGCAACAGGAGAATGCCGTAGAGTACTAAAAAAAT
>CAZUYQ010000086.1:14681-20758 GCA_964624705.1 uncultured Polynucleobacter sp. | reverse complement strand
ACCTGACTCCTTAGCTTCGGAATGTTTTAAAAATGAATAACACAAACATTGTCCCACCGGCCCCGAGTGCCAGCATCGCATAATACGGAACTGCAGACATGCGCAGGCGTGCCATCACTGATTCGACCATTCCAACTCCAACCGCAAAGAGCGTCATAAGTAGTAACGACACCCCAATCGAGGCCCAGCCATAAATCTCCGGTGCAAAAGGATTTGTCATAACAGCAAGAAGTCCGAGCCACATGGTCATTTTGATCGCGGTGGCATAGGTCATGGCTGCCAAATCAGGACCCGAATGATCCAAAATCATAACTTCGTGCACCATCGTCAACTCGAGGTGTGTATTCGGATCGTCGACCGGGAGCCGTGCCGCTTCCGTCTGCAATAGCACAAACAGCATGAGAATACAGAGAGCATAGAAAACAGGCGATACGGTGGGGCTTAGGTGAAAGAGTGCGCTAAACTCCGATTTTCCACTCAATGCGGCCATCGTTGCAACGCCGATAAAAAACGCCGGTTCGACGATGGAGCTGAATGTCATTTCACGGCTAGATCCCATTCCCTCAAATGAACTGCCGGTGTCGAGCGCCGAAAGAACTAAGAATAATCGCCCGAGACCTAGTAGATAGGCAAAAACAACGAAATCCCATGGGAATGCCATAGGGGAGAAACCGGGAATCATGGGCACCAGAAGTCCTGCGAGCCATGTGGAAGCCAGGATGACGGAGGGGCCTAATTGAAAAATCCAGGATGTCGCCGAGCTGTAGATCGGTTTTTTCTGCAAAAGACGTTTGAAGTCAAAAAACGTTTGATAGAGCTTGGGTCCCTTCCGGCCAGCACAGATTGCTTTTGTTCGATTGATGACGCCGAGAAAAAAAATGGGGCCGATCAAGAGAATGGAAAGATGGCTTATAGTGAGTATATAGGTATTCATCGAATAAATCCTACTCCAACAATAAGAAGACTGAATACGACGGCTAAAAAGACCAATCCAAACGCAAACGAGGCGTTGAATTCTTCACGAAGATGCGCGAGCAAGCGAGCCATTGAGGATTCGCCTTCACCAAGGACTTTGAAAATGCGCACTTCAGTGGAGTCGATGCAATGGGTATTAAAATGGGACTTACTCGGAAACAACCCTTCCGGAAGCTGGATATTGCTTTTGAAACGAAGAAGCCGTTTGAAGATAGTCACCATCGGAGATGAGAAAGACGCTGCCGTATACTGCATCCGGCTGTTGACCGCTCCGTAGCCGCATCCCCAAGTCACTTGACTCCGACGTGTAGATCCTCGTCCAATGATCAGTGATCTTAAGGCTGCGACTGCGATCGTCATGCCGAACAGAAGTAGCGATATCTTAGAAATACTAGCTAACTGCTCTCGTACGGTCCCCAAGCGGTCGATCATGGGGAGAGCTGATGTTCCCATAATCCGCGCCACCGGCAACTGGATAAGCTCAAGCGCTGCGAACGGAAAAACACCCAACAAGACCATGCCAAATACGTGGAAGGCCATTGTCGCAATCATCGGAATCGACGGATCACCCTCATAGTGTGCCTTCGGATCGCGCGGATACCCCAGAAAAGCGACCCCGAATGCGCGAATCATTGATAAAGCCGAAATGGCACCGATAAACGCAACCATTGCCGCCACAAGAATCAGTGCTGCAGTTTTTAAAGACCCATCGCCAGCCCCGTGGAATAAGCCAGAGTAAATCAAAAACTCACTAACAAAGCCATTCAATGGAGGAAGGCCCGCAATCGCAATACTGCCGCAAAGAAAAAAAGCAGCCGTGATCGGCATGGATTTTATGAGGCCACCCATCTTTTCGATGTCGATAGTGTGTGCCATGCGATAGATTGCGCCGGCACTATAAAACAACAGGCACTTGAAGAATGCGTGATTGACAATGTGTAATATTCCACCTGCAAAACCGAGGCAAACGAGTTCAGGTCGTTGCCAAGCAATGCCTAAGTAACCCAGGCCAAATCCAACTCCAGCAAGCCCTACATTTTCTGTCGACGAATATCCAAGAAGGCGCTTTAAGTCGCGTTGGGCGATGGTATACAGGACCCCGAAGAATCCAGACAGTAATGAAAATGCGATGATAAACCACCCCATCCACTCATCAGGCGTTCCTAGAAGCATGGTCAACCGGAGAATGCCGTAGAGACCTGCTTTGTGTATGACGCCCGACATGAGAGCAGATACGTGTGCCGGCGCTGCAGAGTGTGCTCGTGGCAGCCAGGTATGAAATGGAAAGAACGCTGACTTCAAACCGAACGCAACGATAAGCAGGACGAACGCGATATTGCGGATAAAAGAGTTAACATGAAGAAAATCGGGAAACGATTTAAAGTCGAACGATCCCGTATGCGCGTAGATAACCATAAAACCCGCGATCAGAAAGATCAGACTGAAGTGTGTTGATACAAGGTAGTTGAATCCAGCAAAACGAACCTTCTGATTACCGTGATCCCAAATGACTAAAAGCCATGCGGCGATTGCCGCGAGCTCCCAGCCAAAGAAAAATGCCATCGCATTTTGCAGCGTATAGATCATAACAAATGAAATCGACGTTAGATTGAGCAGCATAAAGTGTATGCCGACGTGTCGACGTTTGAGAAAATACGGGCGCATATATCCATAGGCGTATAGGGTTCCAAAGGCGGTCATTATGAGGGAAAAACACAGGAAAAACGCGTCCAGCGGATCGACAATAAGACCGATCACGCCAATGGGATAGCTCCACTGAATCTCGCCAGCGAGATCAGGTGCACCCCATAGAACCGGGATGACAGGAATGAGTATAAGGAGCGCGCCAACAAACTGAGATAGAACTCCAATCTTTGCGCGTGTCGCGTTTCCGGGGACGACGATGGTAATGATGCCAGCAGCTAAATAAACCAGTATTCCGCTTAGAATTAGATTCACTGAATACGCCTCTCACCTTGGAGATATGTCAGACCTGGTTCGCAACTTTTGACTTGATCGAATTGAAATGCCTTAAAAAGAGCGTAGTTGATATTGCAACGCGTTGCAATTGCAATTTACTGCAATTACATGAAATTCCTATGACTGCAAAAAACGTAAAATATGCTTAAATTTAATAATATTTTTCGCCTGTTGCGCAAAATATAGTCTAACTACTCGAAAAAGAATCTTCCACAAAGTCCTGCCTTAAGTTTTCCTTAAGCAAGCTCGCCGACAATTAGATTGAAGGTGGCAATCATGTCACCTCCAAAACAAGCGAGGTGAAACGTGCTTTTGATTACATGGTTGATCTCAATGTTGTTTGCTATCGTCTTCGGACTCTTTGCAGTCGTCGTGGGAAGTCTCATTGGGATCTTTAAATCAATGTCCAAAGGTGACGCGTTAGGAGGCGGTAAATGGATTCCGGCGAACTTATTAGACGGCGGGTCTTTGACCCCATTCAAAGAGTTCTTCACTGGTGGATCGGCGCAACGGTAATGGCACTTGCGATCCTAGGTTGGACCACGAAAGTGGTGGATGTTGGTTCATTCAGACGGTCATTGACAGAAGTGCACATTGTCCTGGGGTTCGCACTTACGATCGGATTTTTAATGCGTCTTGTGTGGGGGATGGTAGGACCGAGGCAAGCTCGTTTTAAAGCACTTTGGCAGTCGATTGAGGGTTTAGCGCGACGTTCATCGAGGTCCGAAAACGAGCATTTTGGATATGAAGGGATTGCAAGTCTTGCCTACGCATTTTTATATCTGACAATTGCTTGCGCTGTTCTATCCGGGCTGCTTCTGGCTGGAATGCGTTACGATCAAGGACCATTTGCAGAGCCGTTATTTGATGAGCTTGCGTGGCATGAGTTGGTTTTAATGTTCCATAATGCTTCGCTATATGGCGCAACCGCTTTTGTTTTTGCTCATGTGACGGGCATGATTCGTCATGAAAATAGTTCGGGATTGCCAGTCGCTCAGTCAATGATCAGCGGATATCAGTACCGGGTGGTTCAGCAAAAGGGGGTGAATTGTGAACACAAGGATCATGGGTGCAATTCTGACATTAATGATGTCAAACGGTAGGGCGAACGCAGACAGCCCAAACACTATTCTTAAACAGTATGAACAGTCTGTACGTGGCGCTGATAAGAAATTTGGCGGATTTTCCGTGGATCGTGGGAAGGAGCTGTATTTTCGCAAAGTGCAATCAACCAAAGGCGAGATGAGTTGTTCCACGTGTCATACGACAAATCCGAAGTCTTTGGGTCGAACACGCGCAAACAAGGACATAGACCCGATTGCCCCATCTGCAAATGAAAAACGCTTCACGGATATGAAACATGTCGAGAAATGGTTTGCTCGAAACTGCGATGATGTGCTTCGCAGGCTATGTTCAACGCAAGAGAAGGGTGACTTCATAACTTACCTTCTCTCGATTAAGTAAAAAGGGGTGCTTCATGCAAAAGACCAAGCAAATTATTTTTGGGGTGATAGCAGTTGTGATGTTGGGCGCGTTTATTGCTAACGCTAGAGATAGTGACGAAGGAGATGAGCATCACCGAGATCGTCTCTCCGAGCGCCGCAGTGTTGCGGCCCCTATGGATCCGACCTACAAGGCCGAGTGCGGAAGCTGTCATATGGTATACCCACCAGGACTACTTCCTGAGCGATCCTGGGTGAAAATGATGGGCGGCCTAAAAGACCACTTTGGCGAGAACGCTACCCTTGACAAGGAAACGTCCAGTAAAATTCAAAAGTTTTTAACCGAAAACGCAGCCGACAGGTCATCACTTAGACGGTCGAAAAAGATTTCGAAGTCCATTTCGAGCAGCGAATCGCCCCTCCGATTCACCGAGACATCGTACTTTAAGCGTCAACACCACGAAATCGGAATGAAAATCTGGTCGCGCAAAGCTATCGGTAGTCCCGCAAACTGCACGGCTTGTCACTCGCGCGCAGAGCAAGGAATATTTTCGGAGGACGAAGTGCGAATTCCAAGATAGATTACTACTGCTAAAAGAAAAAAGAGGGACAAGAAATGCGGGTTTTGCTGGTCGAAGATGACGCGATTTTAGGAGACGGAATCAAGTCCGGTCTTTCGCAAGTCGGTTTTGATGTCGATTGGGCGCAGACTTGTGATGATGGACGCCTGGCCGTCACATCCAATAGCTACGAGGCACTCATTCTCGATTTAGGGCTGCCAGATGAATCCGGTCTCAACCTCCTGGGGGAACTCCGCACTGCCAACAATCCAATTCCAGTTCTGATTCTTACAGCGCGTGACGCGTTGCAAGATAAGCTTGCCGGTTTTAGCCGCGGCGCGGATGACTATTTGGTGAAGCCCTTTGAACTCGATGAATTGATTGCGCGGCTTCGCGCACTCGTGAGGCGATATCACGGTCGTGCTGGTACGATCATTCAATATGGCACCATTGAGATCGACCCCGATGCACGTACGATTTCCCAACGTGGGATGCCGATTGATTTGCCGCATCGCGAATTTACGCTACTGGAGGATCTGGTGGAAAACCAAGGACGGGTCTTATCTAGGTCGCAGCTGGAACAAAGTTTATATGGATGGAATGCCGAAGTCGAGAGCAATGCGATTGAAGTTCACGTGCACCACCTGAGAAAAAAGCTGGGTTCAGACCTGATAAAAACAGTTCGCGGTGTCGGATACATGATTGAGAAGAAGGTTTAACGTTATGGTTTCACTCAGAGTGAAATTATTAACATTGATCCTGCTAGCCACTTTCGCTGCGTGGGGATTTGCCGCTCTTAAAAGCTACCAGGATACACGCCAAGAAATTGGGCGCTTGTTTGATGCTCATCTCGTTGAATCTGCAAGTGCCCTGCTAAAACAAGCGACGCACGAGTGGCGAGAGAGAGAATTGAGGGGTGGTGATGATCGTGATAACAAGAGCCATAGCGATGATGAGGACGATCACAAAAAGGATTTGGACTACGGCGTCTCCGCGTTGCAAGAACGCGGAGAGCTACTCGAAAAAAGGCTTGTGTTTGAATTTTGGGATGACAGCGGTGTGCTGCTTCTTAGGTCAGGAAAGGAGCTGACGGGTGTTCATCCTTCCGATGGCTTCTCTG
>CAZUYQ010000086.1:3726-14671 GCA_964624705.1 uncultured Polynucleobacter sp. | reverse complement strand
CGGAAGGACCTGTGGCTCTTAGGGTGTTTTCGCAATGGAATGAAGATCGCTCGCTTCGAGTAGTTGTAGCTGAATCAGTTGAGGCGAGGTTAGCATTAGCAAAGGCAGCAGTTGGTAATGTCATTCAGCCAATACTTTGGGTCATTATTCCGTTAATGCTATTTCTTGCATTTGTGATTGAATGGACTCTTAAGCCCATTCGTCAATTGTCAAACCAAGTCGGATCGAGGACGGCAGACGATCTTCGAGCGATTGACGAAGCAAGTGTCCCGGCAGAATTAAAGCCAATCATACGATCGTTAAATTCATTGTTTGAGCGACTTGGTCGCGCGATTGAGAACGAACGACGATTTACTGCTGATGCCGCACATGAACTCAGGACTCCATTAGCGGCGATCAAGGTACAAGCCCAGGTTGCACTGAAAGAGACAAACGATGTTGCGCGGTCGAAAGCGCTTGAAGCGACGGTGGCTAGTGTTGACCGCGCTGCCCATTTAGTTGATCAACTTTTGACTTTGGCACGTCTTGATCCGGAGACGACGCGCCCATCGGATATTGTGTCGCTTAGGGATGTGGTGGCGGAGATGCTCCGAGAGGTCGCGCCCTTGGCAGTTTCTAAATCTATAGAACTGGAACTTGCCGATGGCGAAGAATTGCTCGTTCCTGGACAGCGTGGGATGCTTGCAATCCTCGTGCGCAACCTCTTAGACAACGCCATTCGTTACACACCAAATGGAGGACAGGTACATGTCACCACAAAAACAAGCGAGGAGGGAGCGCTTCTTGTTGTGCAGGACACAGGTTCGGGATTGAATGAGCAGCAGTTTCGATACCTTGGTCAGCGTTTTAGTAGGGTCGATCGTCCGAGCGGTGAAGGTAGTGGGTTGGGGCTTCCTATCGTTATGAAGATTGCAGCAATTCACCAAGCAAAGATCCATTTCCAAAACAGAAAGTCAGGGTCGGGGTTAATCGTTACGGTTTATTTTCGACATATTCACAAAAAGATTGGATAAAGATGGCGATGAGGACTGACACTAAAATCTAAATCCTCACCTCAGCAAGGCGATCATTAACTCATTCTTCAGAAACCACCGAAACTCTACGAGATTTAAACGTCCCCCGCTTGCCGGCACGGCGCCGGTCTTATAGCAATCGGAATCTGCCTAAAATGTGACTCGGAGTCTGCCCCGTCCAAATTTTTGCAATGATTTCGGGCTATTTATAAAATTCCTCAATATTTCAAAGATATCTCCGACATGACTTTTACTCTGGAAGCGGTTTCCAGGGATATCGGCCGACCGACCGGCTACGGATTCACGAGATCAGGAGGAATCATGAAGTTATTGATGAAAACATTTTTGGTAGCCACCACTGCCACCACGCTACTGACCCACTGCGGTAAGAAAAAAAGTGACGACGACAGCACGACAACTGATAACTCACCCTCCGGAGTCACCTCTGCCAACGCATTATCGGTGGCATATCCGACTAGCCTTGCTATCACTGCGTTCCCAACAACAACTACGACATCACTAGCTTTATCGGATGATCGGTCATTTGCGCTAGACGATGAAACAACTGCAGTCAAAAACGAAAAAGCTGCGAAGATTCTCAAAGGAGAAGCTTCGAGCTGTGTGCCCGACAGTCTCTCCAAGGAAGCGACAGAACCGACCGACGAGACCTGCTATGAGTTCGACCAAGACATGATCTACGGATCCATGGACGGAACAACATTCAAAGGAACAAAGGACGGCAAAAATAGTAAAGGTGAAGCCTGTCTCGTGGCTTTTGCTCGCGGCAAAATCAAGCGCGTCGTCGGCTCGGTTGACCGTTCCCTGGGCATGATCCAAATGATGATGTGCCAAGCAAAAAAAGCTGGGACCGCGACCGAGTTAAGCACTGTAGGCGCATCCGTAGATCTAGCCTCTGCCATTACTGGCGCGGATCCAAAGGCAGTTCCAACGAAAGCAGTCGTCACTCGACTCGATGATGTCGTTGACGGGGCCAACACCTATAAGAGCTATAAAAGCGAAGTGTCTGTAACCCGTATAGATGGTATCGCTATGGATATCACCCTCTATCATGTTCAAAAAGATTCAAGCAACAAAACCTACTACGGCATTCTCCAACTTGCAGAGCAAATGTCGGACGCGCAAAACAAAGGCGAGGGCGGCTCTGCGACGGCTAATGGCCAAAAACGCATGATGTCCATCTCGTATGGCCGCGACGTAGCCGCTGATGGTTCGGCAACGATCGCCTACGAACTCCGCAATGGTATCTTTAATAAAGACCTCGTCGCAAAAGCATACGGTACGGATAAGCTCCTTGACCTTAATGCTGGTACCAACGCGGACGGAAGCTACACTGGATACGACGCCAACAAGCAAAACGAGGCAGTCTTTGGAATTAGCTATATTGCCTTCAACGGTAACCCAGATACCAATGCAGGAACTTTTAGCTACTGGCAAAACCCAGGAAGCACATACTCGGAGAACGCTCGAGGTATGGTTGCAAAACTCGAACTATCTGGTGACTTGCTAAAAGGATGCGCCTTCTCTGGCGCAGTGGCATCGTCTGCTAGCTCTGGTTTCAGTATTCGCCAAGCTTTAAAAGAAGGTAAAACTCTTGAACCTAAAGGTTTCTACCATCCATTTTTCAGCAGTTCGACAGGTACAGGTTCGGATACTGTCGGCACTTACTACACAAAAGCCAACAACCAAGGGACTGCAAAATGGTATAAGCCCGAAGAAACCGCAAACGGCTTAACGTTCGTAAGTAGTCAAATGTCTAATTTGATCACCAAGCAGTGTTACGCTCAAGACGCAACTAGTAAAGCCTATTTGATCGACACAAGCGTCACCACGTCTGCTAAAGGATACGAGTTCGTGGAAACCGAAGCTTCAAAATCAGCTCTAGAACCACCAAAACAAATTTTCAAAAAGTTGTAATTTATAGATTTCATCGCACGCAGAGCCCTCCACTACGTCTTTTGTAGTGGAGGGCTTTTTGGGGATCGTCACTAACAAAACCTGCAAATATCTTTCGACATTATCTAATGGATAGCAAAATAACTGTGTTGTTAGAAAACATAAGCCCCCCCCGACGTAAATCCGTCTATCATCTCGCAATCCAGCTACTTCCGCTATCAGAATAGGTAACGGACTCAATAAGTCTTTGAATTCAATCTCCAGCTAAATAGGAAACCAAAAGCCAGCTGCCATTTTGCTTTTTGAACTCTCCTCGGTATCCGGTTCCGTTATCAGATGGCTTTGGTGGAAACGTCCGCGAATCTCCTTTGCCAACAACGCCCTTTTTAATCAATTCATGAAGGCGCCGGAAGTCGGTCTTTTTCCATGTTTGAAAAATAAAGTCTCTGCGATCTTGAAAGCCGTCAAAACCAAAACTAACTTTGCAGTGTTTTTGAGATAAGCCCCCGAAGGCATTGCTCATCGTTTGTTTCTAAACAAGAAAGCAATTTTTTTCTGAATAAATCGAAATCCACGATGCTAATGTAGGGTTCAGTTGCTTTCTTCATGAAAGCCGAATCGCACGGGACTTCTTTAGAAGCGATTTTACCCGATTTTTCTGGTTCACTTTGGTAGCATTTTTTTGAAGGGTAATGATAAATCATGCCTTGCCATGAGCCGACATTCTCTTTTTGTTGTGGAACGAAATAAATTTGCTCGCTTTGCCATAGTTCACTAAGTTTATTTGCCGAATCGAAATCTGGGACCAATTCGTTCGCAAAAGACAAAGTGGAAGAAAAAACAGCAAAACATACGATCAATTTGACCACAAGATCCCTCCATCGAAATTTTGATAAAATAAACAATAAACTAGCCGCTCTGCTAATATCAGGATACCAAAGTCTGAGACTAAAAAATCTAGAACAGGAAACCAGCCGTCACCGAAACCTGTGGGCCGGATTGCAGCGCTGAATTTATTTCCTGGCTGGTGGTTTCGTCACTTGCCCCAGAAACAAGCTCAGGGCTATTTTTTTGCAAAGCGAATTTATACCCGATATTTAACATGAAGTTTAGGCGATCAAAAAATACCGTCGAATCACCTACAGTCGCGTTTACAAAGTTGGTGCGAGGTATTTTATATTTCCTCTGTACTTTGTCATCACCCGTTTCTGTTACTTCACTGGTGACAGTTTGAGATAGTGTTGCGCCAATGAAGTATTTTTCAGAGCAATGCTTTAACCAAAAGCATTCCGATGGATTTGTATAGATGCGTGCACCAGCGCCTCTAAGTGTAGCGGCAGCACCGATCCCCGCACCGCCATGGATATCAAAACGCTGTGATGGCATATAAGCGCCTTCCAGTCCCAAGAGCCCGTAGTTGCCGTTGGCACCGGCCTCTACGTTGACACCCACATTGCTTTCATTGCTTTTGGCGAACAAGGAAGTCGAATATAAACCCAGCGAGAGTGCAATAAACACTAAAACTTGCTTCATATCGACCTCCTTGTTGGTGTGGCAATAGGATAAAAAGCTATAAATTGCTTTGAATATCGATAAACTGCTGCCCGTTCATGTAGCCGCCAATCTGATTCCAATATGCATTTGGTGAAAGGAAGATGGAAATCGGACGCACAACTTTGCCGTCAATGCTCTGGTAGAGTCCCTTAAGGTGTGAATGCTGAATCATCGGTCCATATAAAATTCTTCCGTTTCGACTAGGATTAGAAGGATATACCTTTTGATTATCTGGAAGCCAGACACTCACTGCGGGGTCATAGCGAGCAGCATCTTCTTTTCCAAAGGTCGCGGTACCGATAAGTTCTTGCTTTTCGTGATCGCGGGGTCCGACTACGCCCCAAATTGATAGTGAATGATCCGTATATCGTGTCTCGTAACACTCCCAGTTATTCGATATTCCAAAAAACTTAGTCGCAACCGGCTGAAAATTTAAATTCACGCACATCCAGAAATCCTTTGGTTGCGAGTATTTAAAGAACGACGGCAGATAATAAGAATAGCCACTGCCAGGCGGCCCGCTGTGATCGCCCTTTTTAACTAAAGACTCTGGGAATTCAGGGGCCATAAGACTGTACAGGCTGCTCGAATGCTGAAGCCCAAAGACATGACCAAGCTCGTGAACCAGAACCTTATAAATAGATGCTCCACTGCCCTCAGCCCATGGATGGGCCAGCATTTCATCTGTATTGGGCCGCAGTGGCCCATCATCCGCAGCCAGATAAATAAATCCTTTTGCTTTAAGGTTTACGTGGTCATAGTCGGTCCTAACTGCAAGGGAGACGAAACCTCTTGGATCAATCGCTAATTTTTTCATCTCACCTAATTGGGATGTAGATAGGTAACCGAACTGAAATCTAAGATCGGTATTTTCATTACAGTCAGTTTTAATAAAGCTTTGGGTGGCAACTTTAACCCCGTCTTTGCCGTCACCAATGGGATTAAATGATGTTTTAAATTCGTCTTTCCAGAATTTAAGTGCTTTTTCGATCAGGGTATCGATCGGAAACCCTTCTTCTTCATTAAGTTTAAAATTCTTATCATCTCGCACAACACAATATGTAACGCTTGTGGTGTTTTGAATAAACCAGGGATTATGCAAATCCTTAATTAGTTCACCCCCACCACTACTCCATGCTGCAAAAGATACGTTGGGTAGTAAAAGGCACGCGACTGGAACAAATGCATTTAATATCCTTTTCATTGGTGAATAATCTCCACGATAGAAATGTAAAATTGTTTTGCCGGCTATTTTCCAGTATTCGGTAAGACAAAAAAATAGTAAATTAAAATGAAATCAACAATTTTAATTTAGTTGCCTATAAAGCAACTTTTTGGATTAACCAATGAATATATTTACGAAATATGACTACCGAGAAATTCTAGATATTGTCATTTCTGAGCGCAAACGACTTGATTCATCTATAAATTTTCAGCAGATGGCGAGTTTCGTGCGCGTACCAAAATCTTATTTATCTCGCGTGGTGCACAGCAAGGCAGATCTGAGCAGCGATCAACTTTATCTGGTCTGCCAGTATCTTGATTTTAATGAACAAGAATGCGCGTATATGCAACTCATTCTTGAGTTTGCACGGACTGGAATAAAATCGCGAAAAGATAAATTGCTTCAAGATATTCGCAAAATCCAGGCCGAGCATCTTGAAACTGGTGAGCATCTTAAAGCCCCCGCCGTAAACCCCACTAATGACGAAATTACGGCTTATTATCTGGACCCGCTTATTCAACTGACCCACATCAGCTTGTCTATTCCCCGATACCAAAAAGATCAAAATCTTTTAGCCACTGATTTAAAGGTGCCGGCAAATAAATTACTTATAGCTATCAATAAACTAGAACAGATGGGGCTTATTGCACGGGGTAAAAATGGCATTAAACTATTGATCGAGAATATGCATCTACCAAAGCAATCACCGATTTATCGGTCTTGGCGAAACCAACTTAAATTGGCTGCAATAAATAAAATGGATACCGTTGCCGACGAGCAAGCTTATTCTTTTGCCGTGATCTTTTCGGCAAATGACGATATCCGAAAAGAAATTCAGAGCCGGTTTTTGACATGCCTAAAAGGCATCGAAGAGCTTGTCGCTGCAGGTCCACCGGACGACACCTATCAAATGAGCTTCGACCTATTTCCTTGGACAACAGGATAATCGGAGTAACGCCAAATCAAATCGCAGAATGCAATAAAAAGCTCAAAGAACCGATTATAATTCCTTAGGCGCTTCCTTATCCTTCAATGCGGTATGAATGGTGCCAACCGATAAACCCAACTCTACCGCAATGTCCTTGTAGGAATAACCATCGGAACGAAGTTGCTTAGCTCGATCCTTCATTTCATCCGTGAGTTTTACGGGCGCACCGAGTACCACACCACGTTTCTTGGCAGCTTCCAAACCAGACCGCACCCTGGCGACGATGGTTTCACGCTCAATTTCTGCAATTTCCGCGAACGCGGCCAACATCGTGCGGCGGAATGGATTGGCATGCCCTAAATTAAGAACTGGTTGCGTCACCGAAATAAATCCAACCCCATACTCATCAAGCTCTAATAGGGTTTTAATCGCTACAGTCGCATTACGAGATAGACGATCAAGACGATACACCACGATCGTATCTATTTTTTTGCTAAGGGCTAACTGCAGGAGCTCTTTATATCCAGGGCGGTTCTCGTTCTTACCGGACATACCTTCATCACGAATGGTATAGACGTGCTTTGGTTGCTTGACCAATTCTGAAAGCCAGCGTTCGATGACGATCTTCTGACTCTCAAGATCCTGCTTGTCCGTCGAGACGCGGTAGTAAATAGCAATCCGTTCCATGGTTTGCCCCTATTTTTACTGAGTTACTAAATCTTTGACTGCCAGGGTAGCGCTTGAATCTTCAACTCTTCGACCAATTCTTCGCTTATAATACAAGGTGAGGCGATTACGAATTTTTGCAAAACGGTTTCCATCGATTTTGCATCATCAAAAGCGACTAAAATAACATAGTCATCCGGTTTTTCATGAGCTGCCATCAGCTTAGTTTTACAACTAGAACACCATGACGCCGACGCAATTAGGGTGCGGCCACGCCACTCTACGCTCTGTTTTGCGAACTCCGCAGGCGTGATTTTTTTACATTTATTTATGGGTTCGGCCAATACTGGGGCTGCGAACATACTTAAGGCAAATAGAAGGCCAATTTTCTGCATTAGAAGCTCCGCATCACAGCCATGGTAAAAGTTTGACTTCGTGTCGCATTGCGATTTGCCAAGATACTTGCGGACCTGGTCCATGTTAATCGCACGGTACTATTCCGTTCAACCTTAGCGTCCGCTGTCAAAAAGGTTCCATGCGCAAGGATATCCGAATTATCGACAATGGCACCATCAACTCGACTTCTTGTCGTTTGATCGCGATTGAGCCCTATCAATAATTTGAAGTTTTCTAGCCAACCGTAGCCCATTGATAACGTCGAACGAAATACATATCCCGGTTGAGTTCTACCCATAATGGTATCTCTTGTACCGATAGGAATTGTCATGGCTTGAGCAAAGCCACCTTTCCAATCGTGCATTCCACTCCAAATATCAAAACCCATTCTGCCTTCGGGGATACCATTACCAAAGACATCCAGTTGCTGACTATCCGTCTGATCATATTTACTGGTTGCTTGACCCGTCCTGTAACTTGCCAGCAGTTGAATTTGCGGCAGGAGATCATTGGCCATAGTTTGTTGAAGAGCCGTGTACCGCACTGCTACCACCGGGTCGCCCCAGGAACTCCGATCATATTCATCGCGACGATTTACGATATAGGGCGCCGTCGCTGTCGCAAATAAACGTGGAGAAAAAGAATGGCCCATTGCAACCGTTGTTGTATTCCTAACCTTTGGCCCGTAACTAGCAACTGTGTCGCCTTGATTATCAAGACTTTCGATTTCACCAGTTCGCGCAATACTCACATAAGCTTTCCATGACTCCCAGGGGTAGAGAATCATGGGGTCGTCACCGCCACTGCCGCACGAGGCACATGCGAGAGCTTGTGATGTCGATAGAAAACATAATATCGCCGTTGCTGCTACAGCGTGGCGATACATCATTGGGTCGTCGCCCCCACTTCCGCACGATGCGCATGCAAAAACCTCTGATGCGGAAAGAAACCTAAAAAGAAAAAACCCATAAATTAATCTTAATTTCATAGAGATTTTACCGTCGCAGGAAACACCGCTTGATCTGTATGACCATCTACTGTCGCTTTGACAATAATGTCCCAAGGACCCTCCATCGAAAATCGCAGATTCGTAACTGCCACTGCACCCAACTCACCAATCACAATCGTTGGCTTCAGATTTCCGTTACCATGGTTCATTTTTGTCATATATGGGGTGACCGTAACATCCGAAAGAGAATTCACTGTTCCACCAGCAACCGAGACAAAAAGCAGCTGTAATTTATTTGCAATTACAACGTCAGTGCTAAAGCCGGGACTTGCATTCCATACGGGCGAAATTCGCCAATGACCCTCTTTTGAAAGGATAGTTTGAGCTAAATCGATGCCTTCGATTTTTGGATTAGGAACAGTAGGCGGAGGTTGTTTTCCCTCAGCATCGCCAGAGTTTGCTGCCGCAGGTGTCTGAGGTTGATCGGGGGCGCCGTTATTACGACCGCAACCCGCCAGTAACGTCAAAAGTGCAATTTTTAAAAACGAAAAATTCTTATTCATAAGCATAAAGTATTCTCCACTATACTAAGGCAGTTCGACTACAAAAACCGCCTTATCACCTTCGGTTGTCAGTACTCTTAATTCCCAAGAACCAGGCATGACAAAATTCAGTTCGTCGACTCTTGCACAACGATCTGAAATCGCAGTCAATGACGTTGGCGAAGACCCATGATTATGGGCTGGCATCCATAGTTTCACTTGTTTAAAAGAAACGGGCTCCGCAGCGCAAACAACCGCTGTTTGTGTTGTTTGATCCAGGATGCCATTGACCTCAAGCGACATCACCCGACCGCTCTCAGATTTTACAGTCCAGCTTGTCGCCGACGCCAAAGAACTAAACCCTAAAAAAAGCATCAAAACATTTTCAAGTTTATTTTTCTTTTTCTTTTTCATACTTCACCCTGCTTTCAAATTATTTAAGCTCACTCTTAATTTCGAGTAATAGCTGATAAAGTTCGGTACGACCCAAGCCCGATCCCGACAAATCCCGAAGGAGATCCTTCAACGTCTTGCCCTGTTTAAAACCTTTCACTGCAGCCTGACGCACCATCGTCATAAGGTCCTGTTGTTCTTCTTCAGTTTCTTCAACCGCTACACACGGATCTACCATCACAACAGCTTCACCCTTTAGGATGCCATGTCCTTGCACCCATGACAAAGCCTCAGCGACGGGCATCGTTACTATTTCCTCATAAAGTTTAGTCAATTCGCGACCAATAGACACCTGTGCTCTTGGATAAATCTCATTTATAACCAAAAGCGAATCTTCTAGACGCCGTGTGGGTTCAAAATAAACAATGGCACCGCCAGCAGCTGCCCAGCTTGTAATCTCTGCACGGAGCTCTTTTGTTTTTGTGGGCAGAAACCCTACAAAGGTAAAGCGATGACTCGGCAATCCCGAAGCACTGACTAAAGTTGTAACTGCCGATGGTCCCGGAACCGGGTGCACTTTGATGCCACGTTCTTTTGCTAGACGAACCAGTCTATAGCCGGGGTCTGCGACGCAGGGAGTTCCCGCATCGGACACCACTGCCAACGACAAACCATCACGCTCAATGCGGTCAATGAGTCCACTGGCGCGCTCCACTTCCCCATGATCATGATAGGAAATCAGCTCTTTTCCAGGAACACCAAAGTGGGTCAACAGCTTCCGGGTGTTTCGCGTATCTTCGGCGGCAATAATATCGACGTTTTTTAGGGTAGTAATAGCCCTTGGCGTCATGTCATCGAGATTCCCGATGGGGGTCGCCACAATAAAAACAACAGGTTGCGACACAGCGTCCCTCCAGCTCAGGTCAGAAAAAACAATCGGGAATTTGTCATACACCCGGCCTTGACTGACGCCAAGTCCATTCTTTAAATAAACTGGTCGATTTAATTGTGTTTTAAACCTAGTTTTCTTCATAAAATTCAAAATGTTAACTGCAATTTAGGGCGAGTACATGTTGTCAATGAAAGACGCTTGTTACTAGATCTTTGAATTTATTCGTAACTTATCTTTAGCGCGGTCCTCGTTAAGTTTCTCAAACACACTTAACTGCACCAGTTTAAGGCTTTTTCCGCGACACCGAAATTCTACTGTGCTAAAATTTAAAAAGCTTGGGATCTTGGTCTATTTTTCGCCGGTGAACCGATGCTTCTATAATAGGGAGCCAGATTTCTCGGGCGGTGTGCAAGCCTCCCGCTTTTGCGTTAGGAGGAAGCCTAAAGCTCGAGTCGATGGCACCCCCCTTTTTT
>CAZUYQ010000086.1:0-3699 GCA_964624705.1 uncultured Polynucleobacter sp. | reverse complement strand
CATTCTAAATTTTTGGGAGGCTATCGTGGAGCTGTCGCGCCGAATTTCAAGTATTAAGCCGTCACCGACTCTTGCTCTAAACGCCAAAGCAAACCAACTTAAAAAGCAAGGACATGATGTCCTGAATTTTTCCGTCGGTGAGCCCGATTATCCCACCCCAGAAATCGTTGTCCAGAAAGCCATAGAGAGCCTCAAAGCAGGTCGCACCAAATACACTCCAGCGGGTGGCGGACCAGAGCTACGCGATGCCATCGTTGCCAAATTAAAACGTGATAATCATCTCGACTTCACAGCAAACCAAATTGTGGTTGGTTGTGGTGCTAAAGAAATTTTATTTCATGTGACTCTCGCACTTCTCAATGACGGCGATGAAGTCATTCTCACCGCACCCTGCTGGGTGAGTTATGCCGATCAAATTAAGGCTGCCGGCGCTGTTCCGGTGATTGTGCCTCTACCTGCAAAAGGCAAAATTTCGATTGCAGATATCGAAAAACACGTCACTTCTCGTACGCGTGCTTTTATGATCAACACCCCGAATAATCCCGCTGGCTATGTTCTGACACGCGAAGAAACCAAAGAGCTCACAACCTACCTCAACACAAAAAAATGGTGGGTGATTTGCGATGAAATTTACGAATACATGGCATTTGATACGCCGCATATTTCACCTCTAGAGGTATGCCCCGAACTTGCAGATCGTTTTATTCTTGTCAACGGTCTCTCCAAAGCGTTCGCGATGACTGGCTGGCGGGTTGGCTACTGTGCTGCCCCTGTAGAAGTTGCGGCCTATGTTCGTTCTCTACAAAGCCATTCCTCGACTTGTTTGCCAGGATTTATTGAAGACGCTGCAGTGGTTGCTCTCAACGCTGGCAAACCATTGATGACGACGGATGTCGCAAAACTTGCGGCCCGTCGTGATATCGCCATCAAAAAGCTCGATGAATGTGGCGGATTTAAATACATCCGTCCGCAAGGCGCTTATTATATTTTTATCGATGTCCGTGAGCATCTTAAAAACGGCATGACTTCCTACCAAATGAGTGAACACTTACTCGAGAAGTTCCATTTAGCGATGGCACCAGGTGAAGCATTCGGTTGCCCAGGTTGGATCCGTCTGAGTTATGCCGTGAACGAAGACACCCTTCGTAAAGGCATTGAACGCCTACATAAAGCTTTATTCTCTTAATTCGATCCAGGAGTATTTACAGTGTCGCTCGTTGAACAAAGTGAACAAATTAAGCGCGAATTCGAACAAGAGCGTCTTCGCGTTGAAGAAGAAGCGAAACCAGAATCTGTGGAAGCCCTGCGCCTAGCATTCCTAGGTCGCAAAGGCAAAATCACCGCACTGATGGAAGAGCTTCGCAACGTCGCCAAAGAAGAACGACCTGCTGCGGGTAAAGCCGTAAACATTGTTCGTCAGTTTATCGACAGTGGTCTTGAAGATCTAAAAAGTAAAGCCCGTGCCTGGGAACTTGCCGCGATTATTCGCCGTCCCGCACTTGATATTACATTGCCGGTGGACGAACAGCGCGAAGTGGGCTCCTTACATCCTGTCTCTTTAATGCGCCAGCAACTGATTAAAATTTTCCGTCAACTTGGTTTTACGGTTTATGATGGGCCTGAAATCGATTTCGATTTCTTTAACTTTTCGGCGCTGAATATTCCCGATCATCATCCGGCACGGGATATGCAGGATACCTTCTACGTTGACGGCCCAGAGAAAATGATTCTTCGCACGCACACCTCTAATATTCAGATTCATGCCATGCTGAATGAACGTCCACCGCTGCGAATCATTGCGCCAGGACGAGTCTTTCGCTGCGACAGCGATATGACTCATACGCCTATGTTTCATCAAATTGAAGGCTTTGTGGTGGATGAAGGTATTACCTTTGCTCATCTCAAAGGGACAATTGATGCGTTCTTAAAAGCAATCTTTGGCGCAACACTTTCCACTCGGTTTCGACCTAGTTTTTTCCCCTTCGTCGAACCAGGTGCAGAGTTTGATGTTCAGTGCGGCATGTGTAAGGGCAAGGGTTGCCGCACGTGTAAAGACACCGGCTGGATCGAAATTGGTGGCTGCGGAATGATTCATCCTAATGTTTTTGAAGCTGTGGATTACGATAGCAGTCGCTATAGCGGTTTTGCATTTGGTTTTGGTATTGACCGTATTGCCATGAATCGTTTTGCGTTGCCCGATCTTAGGCAGTTATTTGAAGGCGATTATGAATTTCTTGGTCGCTTCCCGGTTCAAGCTAACTAAACTCTAGCCCGCTCATTTTTAGGATCACCGCCTTATGGATATTTCAGTCAATTGGTTAAAAGATTATATCAATCTCGATGGCATTACGATCGATCAACTTTCGACAACGCTTACCGATATTGGCCTCGAAGTCGAAGCCATTAAAAAAACAGCCGCCTTTGAAGACGATGTGGTGGTTGGGCACGTGCTTGAGGCTATCCCACATCCCAACGCTGATTCGTTGAAGCTTTGCAAAGTCGATGTGGGCGGAACCGAACCTCTGCAAATCGTCTGCGGTGCACCCAATGCACGGGTCGGACTCTCAGTTTGTGTGGCGACCGTTGGCGCAGCATTACCCGGTGGTCTTAAAATCAAAGAAGCGAAAATTCGCGGCGAGGCCTCATTCGGCATGCTGTGCTCGGCAAAAGAGCTGGGCTTAAGCGAAGACCACGGCGGGATCATCGAACTTAAGGTGCCGCATAAACCAGGCACTCCTATTATCAAAGCACTCGGGCTTGATGATGCCGTGCTCACACTGAATGTCACACCTAATCGTGCCGATTGCCTAGGTCATATTGGTGTCGCGAGAGATCTCTCAGCAAGATTGCATCGTCCGCTAAAGCTTCCAGCATCAAGCCCGAAAACCGTCCCAGGTCTTTCGTCAAAAGATGTAAAAATCAAGATCGAAACCGATCGCTGCGCACGTTTTGCAGCATTAGTGGTCCGCGATATACGCCCTGTGACCTCACCGCCTTGGCTAAAGCAACGGGTGGAGGCGGTCGGTATGCGCTCCATCAACTTGATTGTCGATGTCACTAATTATCTGATGCTTGAAATGAATCAGCCTGTTCATGCCTACGATGAACGAGACGTTGCCGGAAAATCATTTGTGATTCGCGAAGCCAACGACGGCGAAGTGTTCACAACTCTTGATGGCAATAAACGAGATCTTATCAAAGGCGATGTGCTGATTTGTGATGGTTCAAAACCCATCGGTCTTGCCGGCATTATGGGCGGCTTAAACAGCGAGGTTAAACCTGATACGACCGCCGTTATTTTAGAAGTCGCCTTCTTTGATCCTAATTCTGTGCGCGCAACTTCGAAACGCCTTGGGATTCACACCGAAGCCAGTCACCGCTTTGAGCGTGGCGTGGATCTTCTCGGTGTGGAACGCGTCGCTAAACGATTTGGCGAGCTTATGGCGCAATGCATCGACGAACTCAACACAGCCGGTGCTAGTTTACCGTATCCTCAGATTGCTCATGATGTTCACGATATTTTCCCGGTAAAACCTCAGCCGAAGCTCATTGCGCTGCAACTCTCTTCAGCCAAAGACTTCCTTGCAAGCCCTCATCTCACTCAGGAGATCGTCAAGAAGTTCTTTGACGGTCTTGGTATTCGTTTGGTCGATCACAATCAAGACCAAGGGAAAGGGCGGCTTGAGCGCCCCCGAGATT
>CAZUYQ010000085.1:21320-22427 GCA_964624705.1 uncultured Polynucleobacter sp. | reverse complement strand
CCACCATTTTTATGATGATGTCAGCTTCATTGGCAATTTTATCGGGATCAAGCTGTTTTTTTGTGACGATCATCTTATAAAATGCAGCCTTGCCAGCGATAATAGTAAGCGGATTACGAATTTCGTGAGAA
This sequence comes from uncultured Polynucleobacter sp., assembly GCA_964624705.1. GTDB lineage: Bacteria > Bdellovibrionota_B > Oligoflexia > Oligoflexales > RGVZ01 > CAMDKS01. Next base: position 22,296 of record CAZUYQ010000085.1, on the reverse strand, counting down.
ATACTCGACACCATCTCGCCAATAGTTATGAGTCGGCTCGCGTGTTCCATTTCTTGACGAGCGTTAGTTAATTCAAGTTCCATCTGGACCCGATCTTCTATATTCATGGTGAGAACGGCGATGCCTTCAAACGGACTGTGAATCTTCGCTAGAGAAACTAAGTAGTGATGCTGATCAAAATCAGAACCCATCTTCATTTCTTGATTTTTTCTTTCAAAACTTGAAGAAGCAAATTGCTCGACTAAGGCTTTAAATTCACCCTTCTCGTTTAAATGGCCGACTTTTTTTCCGATAACGTCGGATTTGACAAACTTTGTGAAAGCATCATTCGCCATAACATAGTTCAGATCTTTATCGAGAATGGTCATATAACCTGGAACCGAATTAATGAGCGTTTTAATAGAATTGATCTCGGATTCAGCTGTACTACGCTCTAACATTGCAAGACCAAGAGTTTTTCTAAAATCACTGGCGTGATTCACCATGAGAGCGGTGTAGACTGCCGATAAACCAGCAAGAATATAATCATGGACCGACGAGCCATTGATAATTGTTGAGATAGTGGCACCTCCGCCCAAGACTAGAGTGTTGATAACGGCAAGTTTTTGCATTGGACCAAGCGAGCTTGGTGTGCCGCCAATAAGCCCAGAAATAATCAGTAGTGCGAGAAAGTTTGTTGGATGATCGTTGCCTAAGCTCATATTGGCTTGGCAATAAATTCCAATCCACAAGACGCTTATAGCAATAGAAATGGCTTCAAAAATACGCCGAAGGTGCTTACGCTGAATACTGGAAAGATCATTTGATGCAGACTGCGCTAACCAGATTCGGGAGACGTTCAGAGCAACGGCTAAGCTGCAGAAAACAATTGCCAAAGGTGTAAGGGCCGAACTTTTCTCCAATACCCACAGATAACAGACAAATGCAATAACCGTAACGATGGATAAAGCGATCGCGCGCTTATAGACAAACAAAT
>CAZUYQ010000085.1:0-21310 GCA_964624705.1 uncultured Polynucleobacter sp. | reverse complement strand
GCTCGTTTTGTTCATGAGGAATATTGGCAGCATTAAAATACATAATTTAGGTCTTGAGCTCTTATATAGTTAGGTCACGGCAAAGTTGTCGGCATATTTTGTAATTGTCTTCTGAGGCTATAAAAAAAATATGTTTAATTTTTGCAAAAATATCTTTTTAAAGGCCATATTATTGGTAAGTTACGTAGTTTGGGTTTTGTGAGTATTGCGACCGGAGGTGACGAATGAAAGCTGTATTGCAGCGCGTTGCGAAAGCATCAGTAGCTATTTCAGGGGTAACGGTGGGAGCGATTGATAATGGCTGGTTAATTTTTTTAGGAATAGGTGAAGGTGACACTTCCGCTCAAATTCCTCCGATGGTGGAAAAAATTTTAGGTTTGCGATTGTTTTCGGACGAAGCCGGGAAGTTCAATCATTCGGTCATTGATATCAAAGGAGCGCTTTTAGTTGTAAGTCAGTTTACTTTATATGCTGATTGTTCGCGGGGAAGACGTCCGTCATTTACTAAAGCTGGCAAGCCTGGACCGGCAAAGAATTTATATGAGGAATTCATTAGAACCTGTCGATTAAAAAATATTGAAGTAGCGACAGGAGAGTTCGGTGCCGATATGATGGTGCATATCGAAAATGATGGTCCAGTCACAATTGTGCTAGATGATCGAGAAGTTCTCTTCTAACTGAAAGGTTTATATATGAAGCAACACTCTGAACGTCTCTCCACTGTGTCAGAGCGGATTGCAAAAGAACTCTCTAAAGAGGGTCTCACATTAGGTGAGTTGATCGATGAATTGCATAAAAAAGGCCATATGTTTCTGTGCCTGGTATTTGCCGCGCCGTTTTTGTTGCCGATTCCCTTACCTGGATTAAGTACGGTCTTTGGTGCGGTTATTCTGTTAGCTGGGATCCAAGTGATGCTAGGATTTGATCCCTGGCTTCCAAAGAAATGGCGGCATCATGCGGTCCCTGCGACAGTAGCGGAGAAGACTTTTGGCGCTCTGGCTTCGCTATTACGTAGGGTCGAATTTGTGTTTAAACCCCGTCTTCAACTGCTTGCAGTTCATAAAACAGCTCTCAGATGGAACGGTTTTGTTCTCGCATTACTAGCAGCTTTATTGGCGCTTCCCATGCCGCCTGGCTTCAATATGCCGCCTGCATTGGCAATCATTGTGTTGTCGATGGGCGTCTTAGAAGAAGATGGAGTAGCTGTGCTTTTTTCGTGGTTTTTAAGTCTTATCAATATTGCCTTATTTGGAGCATTCTTTGTTTTGGGTTATGAGGGGCTAAAGAAGATATTTGAGGCTATTTAAACTCAATCCATAGAACAGACGATCCATTGCCTTTTTTCTGTAGTTCATAAAATAAGAGTTCTGCAGCGCCATTTTTAGGATAATGCATTAAACGAATTTTTTGGATACTGCGCTCGACATGTTCTTTTTGAAAATCATCTGAGGCCAAGATAATTGCGTTCAAATTATTTGTGCTTATTTTTTGCGGTAAAGGCTTTGAATTCTTGAGATCTCCAAGTAAACCAGTATCTTTAGTCGGATAAAGATGAGAAATAGAGTTACTGCTATCAATAATAAGTGCACCAGCTAAACCGCTGAGATAAATAAGTGCTGCATTGTTTTGGCGATCGAGTGTAATACCCTGAACACTGCTACTAAGTGTGCCGCCTCCGAATCCTGAGAGCGATTTCTGAACTTGAATCAACCAACGGTTGACAGCATCCGTCGATTCAAGCCAGCCCGGTTCTTCGCTGACGAGTTTAAGCCAGCAGTCATTAGCTATATTTTGGCAGGCGATCGCATTTTTTTTATTCGGTGACGAATTTAGTAGGGCGAGATGAATAGTTTCACCGCTCATAGATAGGCCAAAACGGTTAATACAGGAGCCCTTATGTTTCGCATTTTGAAACAACGAAATGGTCGCATGCGCATAATAAGGTAGCGTCCCAGAAGCTCCAGGTGTCACTACGATGGGTGGTAAATCTTGATCAAGAGCGGCGGAGGTTTTACGTCTAGCCGTACTAAGCCATTTAGGGACCATAATATATTCTCGGAGAATAAGTCTTTATAACTTGGTTATAGGATCAGCCCACTCAGGCATAAATTTTTCTTTATCATAGATAACGCCAATACGCATTTGTCTCAGAATATCTTTGGCAATTCGCTGAACATCCGCAGCGGTGACCGCATTGATTTTTGCCGGCAAGTCGTACAATGCAGCAGCAGATCCTAGATGAAACTGAGCATTAGAAAGAGCTGCGGCTAAGTTATCGTGTGTTTCAAGAGTCAGATAATAGGTGGTGGTAAAAACATTCTTATACTCGGCTAATTTTGCTGCGGTATAGGGCGTATCCCTGATTTTTCGAAGAACGAGTGCAATAGTCTCGATGGTTTCGCGTGGTTTGGAAGTGCTTGCTGAGACCACGCCAAGGCCTTGTTCCAATTGCAAGGTCATCGCGCCAATTGCATAAGATAGGGATTTTTTGGTTCGCACTTCCTCGTGAAGTTCTTCGCTCATGATCTCAAAAAGAACTCGTGAAGCAGCTGAGTCTTTGCTAGATGCGCCTGGTGCATTGAATTTAGCTCGAATATAAGCTGTAGGAATGGGACGATGTTCAAATACATAAGTTGTTTTATCGCTGTAAGCAGGGGGTAAAACGCTCGTGATGATACGTTTATTGCGTGGCAATTTAGCGAATAGCGTTTCGATTTTCTTTTCCATTTTTGGCGAAAGTTTTGGGCCGGCGTAAATAATCTGCAGATCTTGGCCGTTGAGAATAGACTTATGATAGGTTCGAAGATCCTCACCAGTTAACTTGGCAACTTGGACGATAGCATCAGCTGGAAGATGTCTATATGGATGTCCTGCAGGGTAGAAGATAGTATTCACTAATGAATTCACACTTTGTTCTGGATTTTGACTTTCACTTTGAAATTCGGCGGTCATGCGTTGGCGATTCAGTTCGACATCCTCTTTATTAAATGAAGGCTCGAGTATTACAGATGCCAGGAGATCTAGAGCTGGGTCAAGATTTTCAGCCACTGTTTCAACCTGACACCCGGACTGTTCAATGCCACCCGTACACTGCAAACCAATCGATAGTTTTTCCGTGAGAGCATAGATCTTCTCTTTGGAAAATTTCTTTGAGCTCATTGGCATCGTGTTGAAGGCGAAGGCGGTAGTTGCTCGTTTGGCCTCCGGCAAATCTTGCTGACCGGTGGGAAAATTAATTTCCAGATGTGTGATATCGGACTTAGGGATTTCGCGTTGGATAAAAATAATGCCGTTTGCAAGAGTTTTAGATGTCGTCAGCGCCGCCTGGCGCTTCGCGGATTCTTCTAAGGATTGGGCGGAGGAAGTTGTAGCAATGTATAAGATTGCCGATAGAAATATAGTGGGAATAAAAATCTTACTTTTTGAGATAGACATGTTTGGATAGCCTTTTGTTAGTAGTTTTTTAGGAGCTTATCAGCGAAGGGCTTTGTGGTATCGATAACACCTACAGTTGCTGCCTCTTTTGCGTTAATCAGAATAGAATCGAAGTGGGGGGCATTTACTAGGTACTTACGAGCAAATTTTTGGATATCTGTAAGCGAGATCTTTTCCATTGCGGGGATATATCCGTTTAAGTAGTCGGTGCCAGTCGTTCCCCACCAGAATGCAAGAGTCTTGGCATAGTCGCTTGGTTTGTTTAGTTCAAATTGATGGCTGACAGAAAGTTGCCTGCGAACATCGTCGAGTTGTGTTTTTGAGAAGTAACCTGGTTTTGCCCACTCCACCACTTCTTTTTCTAGCGCCGCTTGAGCCTTTGCAAGATGAGGTGCAGCAATCATGCTGTAGATCACTAATTCTCCTGCAAGGCCCTGAGTATGATAAGCCAACTGGGTATTAAGAGTGAGTCCCGAGTCTAGAAACTTCTTATAGAATTTGCCGCTATGATGGTTTAACAAACTGATTAGAATGTCTGCTGCGTAGGTGTCATCAGTTTCGAATGATGCGCGGGGCCCTTTATAGGTCATCTGTAACATAGCGTTTTGGGCCATCGGATGGGTCATCACCACTTGCTGTGATTTTGGAAATTCTGGAAAGCTACCGCGATCAACGGGCTTCCAATCTTTTGGGGTGGTCCAACTTGCGAAATACTTATCAATCAGTTTAGGAAGGGTTGCTGGATCAAAGTCTCCTGATACGACCAAAGCACAATTTGCTGGAACAAAGACATCTTTTTTAATTTGTAAAAGTTGTTCGCGCGTTGCTTGTTCAATAATTTTACGACGACCGAGGGCATTGCGGAGATGTTCTTGATCACCATAAATGACCATGCGTTCAATATTATTTAGTTCAAACCCTGGCTGACTAGCATTGCGGTCGTATTCATCTAAGACAACCTTTCGTTCTCGTTCCAGTTCTTTCTGATCGAGAAGCGGCGTTGAGATCGCGTCAGCCATAAATTGCAAACCTTGTTCCAGGTTGTTCGACGGCAATGTGAAATAGTAGCGAACAATTTCAGAGCTGGTATCGCCATTGAATACAATGCCAAGCTCACGGATCTTAGCATTGAAGGCTTCTTGATCCGGTAATCTTGCATTACCTTTAAAGAACATATGCTCCCAAAGATGGGTGAGACCGTTGTTCTCTTTTGTTTCAGACCTAGCACCTGCCTTAGAGACTAGAACGATGGTCACAAGTGGGACTTTTGCAGAGGCCATTGCAACGATATCGAGCCCGTTCGCGGCTTTTGAGAGCTGCCAGGCTTGTTCTGTTTTTGTTTTTTTTGAGACCGCAGGTGTGGCGGATATGGTTGCTGCGGCGACCAAAGCTAGAAGTATATTCGCAATACGCATCTCCAATAACCTCCGAAAATTTATTCGTTGCTTTCATTATACTTTATTTTGAGCTTGTACGTTCATTTCATGAATCATCGGCGCGTGTTTGCGCCGACGTTCGAGCAGCGCAGCCACCAATCGCTGGAACGCACCGATGACTCATGAAGTCGTGACGCCAAAAAGAAAAGGCGCTATCGACTGACCGATGATATCAGATGTCTAATTCGTCGTTCACTCCGAACTATTTCAAACTATCAGCAACAATCTCGGCGATATCTTTTACCATCACTTGATCGCCCTTACCCTCGCCTTTGATACCGTCGGTCATCATGGTCATACAGAACGGACAAGCTGTCGCTACTGTCGTGGCACCCGTTCTTAGAGCTTCCTGAGCACGTTCTACGTTGACACGTTTACCAATGTGTTCTTCCATCCACATGCGTCCACCGCCCGCACCGCAGCAGAAGCCCTTTTCTTTATGGCGAACCATCTCTTTGACTTCTGTCTTAGTTGCGGCGGCAATAGCTGCACGGGGCTCTTCGTAGACATCATTGTGACGTCCAAGATAACAGCTGTCATGGTAGGTAACTGAAGTAGCTTCCACTGGAACTTCGCCGGCTTTGATTTTACCAGTTTTGACCATGTCAGTAATCAGTTCGCTGTGGTGAATCACTTCTGCTTGATGACCAAATTCCGGGTACTCGTTCTTGATCGTGTTGAAACAGTGTGGACAACCAGTAACGACCTTTTTAACATTATATTTTTTGAATGTTTCTACGTTCTCTTGGATTGCGGCGCTTGCAAGATATTCGTTACCTAGACGGCGAGCGGTATCACCATTACATTTTTCTTCTGTGCCTAAAATCGAGAATGAAACGTTCGCGGACTGCATGATTTTTACAATTGATTTCGATACTTTCTTGTAACGATCGTCATAACTACCTGCACAACCAACCCAGAACAGATACTCGACATCACTTTTCTCGGCCATCGTTGTGACGCCTAAACCATCGGCCCATTTAGCGCGGTCACTGTGTGGCATTGCCCAAGGCGAGAAGTTATTTTCGAGGTTTTTAAACGTGTTAGTTAACTCGGGAGGGAAGTTGCCTTCGGTTAGAGTCATGTAGCGTCGCATATCAACGATAGCTGGGATATGTTCGATGTAAAGCGGACATGCCTCCATACAGGCACCGCATGATGTACAAGCCCATAATTCGTCGCGATGAATGATCCCCGGAGTGGTATCATCGCCAATCAAAGCTTTGCGATTTTCGAGAGCAGGATGAGCAATGCTGTCTTGAAGAGTCTCTTTTAGATTATGAATAATTTTACGCGGATCTAGAGGTTTACCGGTGAAATTAGCAGGGCACTGCTCTGTGCAGCGTCCGCATTCGACGCAGGTCATTCCATCAAGTAATTGCTTCCAAGTAAAATCTTCCATTTTGCCTGCGCCAAAAGTTTCGGCGTCGTCTTTAAATTCCATTGGACGCAGACGACCGCCACCATTATGGCTGCGAAATAAAATATTTTGCCACACCCAAATTAAGTGTTGGTGTTTTGAAAAAGGAAGAAATGTTGTGAAGCTAAACAGCACCATGCAGTGTAAAACCCACCAAATCTTGCTGAAATGCGACCAACCAACTGGTGTTTCAACGCCAAAGATGCTGCCGACTACCGACGCGATGCTTGAAGAAATAGGTAGCGAACTACTTGGAATAGCATGTTCATCTGCAAGGAACGTTTTTGCGCCCATATAAACTAAAGTTGTAAACACTAACCCAAAAATAAAGCTTAAGACCACATAGGCATCAACGCGACTTGCTTTAGTTAGATTTTGCAGGCGACGAGGTGGAAAGAACATTCTGCGTGCAATGGCATACAAAATTGCAACCGCAACAGCTGTATTAGCATAGTCCTGAGATACCAAATATAGCCGGAAGAGTGATCCATCTCCTAAAATATCTCTGTAAGAAAATCCAGGAATAATTCCTGATAAAATGGTCTCCCCCGTGCCGATCGACACAGTGATAAATCCCCAAAATATAAACGCATGCATGATGCCGGGAATTAAGTCCTTGAACATCTTCTGCTGAATAAAGCCAAATGTTACGGTCTCGGTAAGGCGCTGCGGTAAGTTGTCCATGCGGTTGTCTTCTTGACCCTTACCGAGATGAACAAAGTTCCACGTCTTTCGAATGTTAAAAGCAAAGAATCCAAATACTGCCACCGTTAAAACCGCAAAGAGAAGGTTAGTTATGGCCATGGAGGCGAGTCTCCTAAACTGATAAGTCAGACAATTGAAGGACGTTTAATAGCATCTAAGATAGCAAAATGTTTAAACTTTGTCGAGGGTTGCCGGTTCTTTAGTCTCTCTACATATTTGGTTGCACAAATTCCCATCACGCTCCAGAATGGGTGCTCTTTGTACGGGGATAAAATTATGAATAATGGTCAGAGTGGGAATCAAAATATTAAACGCATAGAGCCGAAGCGCCTCAAGGGTTTCCGCGATTATATGCCAGAGCTTATGGAGACGCGTTCACGGTTTCAGGCGATTATTCGGGGTGAAGCAAAGCTTGCGGGTTTTCGCGAAATTGGTACCCCCGTTCTTGAGTACTTAGAAACCTTGCTAGGTCAGGGCAGCGAAGAAACCGATAAGCAGGTCTATCGCTTTGAGGACCATGGAGGGCGCAAGGTTGCCATGCGTTTTGATCTTACGATTCCGTTTGCACGATTTGTCGCGGAACACCAAGGAGAGCTGGTGTTTCCGTTTAAGCGTTTGCAGATTGGTGATGTTTGGCGTGGTGAAAATACTCAGAAGGGCCGTTACCGTGAATTCTGCCAGTGCGATTTAGATATTATTGGTGTCGATAGCATCAATGCCGATGTCGAAGTCTTGGCGTGTCTTTATCGAACCCTGTGTCGGTTTGATTTGGGCGGTTTTACGATGCGAGTTGGCAATCGAGTGCTACTGTCAGCTATGATTCGGAAAATTTTCACGAATATCCAACCAGAGACTGAAACGTCGGCCCTTATCGCTTTAGATAAACTGGATAAAATAGGTGTCAATGCTGTGGTCGAGCTTCTTGCGAAGCTTCCTGAGGCAAATGTGGATGCTGCGCGAAATCTTTTAGCTGTTTTAACTTCAAAAGATCAAACGGGTGGTACTGATCAAGCGCAAATTCAAGAATTTATCGGTAGCGATGAGCTTGCGGTAAAAGAGTTTCAGCGGATGCAAACAATTCTCGGAATTATGAATAGTGTCGCTGCAATGACAGCTGGCGGTAAAGTTCAACTGGATTGTTCGATTGCTCGAGGGCTTGGATATTATACAGGTGTGGTGTTTGAGACCACTTTGGACCTTTTGCCCGGCTTTGGTTCGATCAGTTCTGGTGGACGTTATGATAATCTCGCTGAACGTTTTACAAACCGGCAGTTACCAGGCGTTGGTGGCTCGATTGGTCTAGACCGCCTACTCGCTGGACTTGAAGAACTTCAGAGAATCGGTAATACCGATCCGCAGATGGTATTCATTGCGATTGCGACACCTGATGCGGTGACCGGAGCAAATTTACTTGCCGGTACTATTAGGAATGCTGGGATTGCCTGCGATATGGGGTTGACCACCGGCAAAGTTGGCAATCAGTTTAAGCACGCGGATCGGCTGAAATGTTCGCATGTCATTACTTTAGGTAGTGATGAGATTGCCTCGAAAACTTATTCTTTAAAGAATATGAAGACAGGTGAAGACATTAAAGGATTGCCGCTGGATGGTGTCGTAGAAGAGCTGCGGTCGCGGATGGTCTTGGTGTAAATGCAGATCCCTCAGCCTTCGGGCACTCAGGATGACGACCTCTAAATCCGTCATTCTGAATCCCGAAGGAGTGAAGAATCTGTTTTAGCTAGTTTCTATTTCGATTTCTTTTTTGCAGGCGCTTTGTGGGGCGCCGGTTTATTCCGTTCAGACATCGGGCTTGCTGCTGGCGTGTGGACTCCGTCACTTTCAGCAATATTTGCGTTCATCCACATGCAATCACCCTGTTGATAGAATCGATTGTTGACGAAGAAGTCAGCATGCGTATTCTCATGAGCCCGCCAAACAACTTGATCGATCATTCCATAGTGTTTTGAGCCATCGTTATTATTGCGAACTGGATCTTCACTATTACACCATTTCTCTTCTATCGGCTTACCTTCGGAAAAGGATTTCACGGTACCAGTATTATTTTGTTTCATGGAAATAATCGGCGCTTGCATGACTAGAACTTTTCCAGCACAGCTATTGATCAGTGCAGAAATGAAAACGACAGCAAATAGTTTATAGGTCTTTCTCATTATTTATACCCCATAGCCGAAATTTTAATGCATTGTTTGCCAAAAACAACGGCGTCAAATCCGTCATTGGAAACCGCCATATTATTAAAGTATCGAACTCCGCCCTCGCCCATATCTTTATCGCCAAAGGAATCGCCGATTGAGGTGGTTTTACCTTTCCTTGCATTCATCACCGCTTTACTCAAGGTTGGCTGCCCACCAAGCCAATGACCAAAGACATGAAATACGCAGTCTGCACCTTCGATAGGGCCGGTGCTCTTACCTTTGCTAGCGTCCTCGCTAAACCCGAGTAGTTTGATTTCCTTTGCCTGTTGTGCGGTTTGACAGCTTGCTAAGGCAAAGCCTGCCATGATTATGCGTAGAAGGAACACTTGCATTTAATACTCCTGTAGAAATAGATGAATTCTATTCTCGCATTTTGGCTCGCGATTGCCAATGAGCTGGGGTATTCTCATGGGGAAATTAACCAAGACCCGGTTTTTGTAGATTTTTGGAGGATTCTTTTTGTGGATAACCACGAGATTAAAATATTTAGTCCTTTTATCGCAGCGGCGCTTTTTATGTCGCATCAAACTTTCTCGCAAACAGAAGATCGAGCTCCTATTATGAGTCAGGTACAACCACAAACAGAGCCTGCTCGGACATTAAAATTAAAAATCATGCAAAAAGGTACCGGTCAGCCATTGCGCAAAGTTGAAATTGCCGCTGGGGGGCAAAAATATTTTTCAAATCCCGATGGCACGATTGAGATTCAATTTGGCTCGGCAGTAACCGAAGTTGTATTTGTCCGAAATGGTTTCGAGACTTTAACACTGCCGGCGGCAGACTACCGCGATACATTAGAACTAGACGTGTATCTTTACCCTAAGTTGGGTTCTGACGATGAAGTGATCGTCAAAGGCAAAAGGCGCCCCAGTGTTTCAAAAAAAGTAATTTCTGCAAACGAGGCTGCTCGCGTAGCACCTGGGGGAGATCCAGGTCAAATTACTAAATTAATGCCAGGGGTAACGACCTCGCCCGGCCGTTCCAATATTACGATTCGAGGAAGCAAGCCTGAAGATAGTCGATATATGATCGACGATATTGAAGTTCCTTATCTCTATCACACCGTCGGACAGTTGACGGTAGTGCCCCCTAATTCCATCGATGATGTTGAGTTTTCTGCTGGCGGGTTTGGTGCTGAATATGGTGATGCAACCGGTGGTTTAGTTGTGATTCGCACAAAATCGGAAATTCCCGAAAGACCGTTGACTCGATTTACACTGAATTTGCCAATTTATTCTAGCGTATCGCATGAACGACCTCTGAGCGAAAACACGGGGATGATGATCGGTGCGAGACGCAGTTATCTGGAAAAGATTTTGCCGCGTGTTTTACCAAAAGATTCTGGAATTACGCTCATACCCTTTTTTAGTGATTATCAAGGTAGTTGGATTCAGAAAGAGGAGGCAGGGCATTCGAAGTTAACGTTATTGGCATCAAGTGATGGGATTAAGGCAACACTTCCAGGAGATTTTTCTGAAACAGAAGATGGAACGAGTGACTTTTTTATAAAGACTTATTTCGGTGCCATTGCATTTGAAAAAAATATGCGCCTCTCGTCAGACTGGGGATTGGTAACCACTCCTCAGCTAGTTTATACCGACAATCAATTTAACGTGAATGATTTAAACTTCAGAATCCGTGCCTATACTGCTCGTATTCCATTAGAGTTTTCTCGTCGGATTAGTTCGACTGAAAAGCTTTATACGGGAGTTGATTTTAGTTACGTACCCTATACTGTGACTTATTATCTGCCCCGTTTTGATCAAAGTGATCCGTTCTTTGATATTCAGGAAGCTCCCCGTGAAGCCGGAAATCAAACTGGAAGATATGTGACTGCTTCAACATGGCTATCCCGTGATTTTCAAGCAGGGGATTTTTTGTTAACACCAGGTATCCGTGCGTTTCACTTTACGCAGAATCACGGCACTGGCGCCGACCCTAGATTATCGGTTCGTTATCCAGTGACCGAAAATCAAACGAGTAAATTTGCGGTGGGCCAGTACTCATCATTTCCTAAAAACGGCGAAGCTGCGCCGGAATACGGGAACACCAGCATTCGTTTTCCTAGGGCATATCACTATATTTTAGGTCTTGAAACCAAGTGGAGCGACCGCTGGGATTCGGATGTTCAAGTCTTTTATAAAGATGTTCGCGATGTTATCCAAAACGATAGCGAGAAGAACTATAACAACAATGGTGCGATGCGAAGCCGAGGGTTTGAAGTTTTTGTCCGACGTTCACTTACGGAACGTTGGTTCGGTTGGATGTCTTATACCTGGTCTAAGACCGAACAACGCAAAGATTCGGCAAGTGATTGGTATCCAGGAGACAACGATCAAACTCATGTATTAAACATTGCTGGAAGTTATAAATGGTCGAGTACCTGGGATACCGGGGGCCGGTTGGCGTCTCATACGGGTGATGTTTATACGTCGAAAGTAGGACCTGCAGTTTACAATACGAATTTAGATAAATATCAGCCACGCGTTGATCAGAACGTCATCAACAATGCGAGGCTTCCTCATTATAATGAACTCGCTCTTTATAGCTCTCATGATTTTTTATGGGACACTGCAAAAATGACTCTACGGTGGGGTGTTGAGTATCTTTGGTTTAAACAACAGGTTCTTAGTAAGCCCGTTTCTTATGATTACAGTCATGAAAAAGAGTCTCGTGGTGTTCCACCGATTCCTTATATTGAACTTCGTGGTGAGATTTAATGTCGGCGCTAATGCATCCTGCATGGCATAGCAGCGATGTTTCAGCGTGGCAGATGTGGTGGCGATCGACTCCAAAGGATGATCTGGTATCGCAGTCCATCGCTCCGCAAAAAGGCACCCCGATGTCCGAACCTGCTGCGATTGTGCTAGCATTAGCTGAGGCGCTGCGCGGAACTGGATATGTTTCGCCAAACCCACTTGTCGGCTGTGTGGTCTTGTCTCAGGACAATAGGTTCTTAAGTAGCGGTGCTCATCTGAGGGTTGGCGAAAGTCATGCAGAAGTAAATGCTATCAAGCAGCTGCGGACGGAAGAAACTCGGGGAGCGACTGTATATGTGACACTTGAACCTTGTGCTCATTATGGCCGCACTCCACCCTGTGCAAATATGTTGGCTAGTATGCCCATTGCAGAGGTTAAATATCTTGTCTCTGACCCTAATCCAAAAGTAAATGGCGCGGGAGCAAAATTAATTGCGGACGCCGGTATTAAGGTTCAGCATCTCACAGAGTGGAGTGAGTTTAGTGAAGATCTGACGGAAACTTTTTTAAATGAGCAACGCCATCAAAGAGTCTTCGTTGGACTGAAACTAGCTTCAACAAAAAGTGGAATCTACGCGTTACAGAATTCGTCGCGTGCTTGGATAACCGGTGAGCGTTCACGGGAGTATGGTCATTATTTAAGGATGCGTTACGATGGGATTTTGGTCGGAAGTCAGACCGTCGCCTTAGATGCACCGACTCTAAATGTCCGTCATCCAAAAATTACCGGTCGCACACCGTGGCGATTTGTTTTGGATCCTAGCGGTAGAACACTCTTAGTCGATAAACAGCCGTTATTGGCAGGAACAGCTGATAAAGTAGTCTGGTTTATTGGCAAAGATCGAGTGATTCAACCCATTGAGAGAGCAAGTTTGCCGACCTCGCTGCAGATCGTCTCTTTGCCGCGAAATTTGGCGGGAACCTTTGACTGGAAAGATATTCTGAAGGCTGTTTGCGAACTCGGTTGCCGAAGTCTATTGATTGAAGGCGGGGCGGGAGTATGGGAAAGTGCGGCAAAGGCAGGTGTAGTTGATAAAATTCACTGGTTTGCTGCCCCCGACCGCGATGATCTTGCAAATGGACTTAAATGGAATCTATCTTCCTGGTATAGTCTCAGTACACTTGGTGGCCCATCGCTATTTCAACTTGGGCAAGATGAATATTTTGAATTTAATGTAGGTAACAGCACATGAGTATTCCCGAGCGTCCGACGTTTCCGCAGATTTATATGCGACTTGCGTTCACTCTTGCAGAACGTTCGACGTGTAAACGTTTGAAAGTTGGAACAGTTGTAACCAGTACCGATTATCGTAAAGTCTTGGCGATAGGTTATAATGGCAATGCGTCGGGATTGCCAAATACCTGTGATCGTGACGAGGTCGGTAATTGTGGTTGTCTGCATAGTGAAGAAAATGCAGTTATTAATTGTGACAGTCCTCGTAATACCGAAAAGTTTGTTTTTGTAACGCATTTACCATGTGCGATGTGTGCGAAGCGTCTGATTAATCTAGGCAATGTAAAACATGTGTATTATTGCCATGATTATCGCAGGCGAGATTCAGTTGATCTTTTCGCAACTGTGAATATCGGTGTCGAACAAATTTATTTGCCTGAAATTTCTGTTGTAGCGGGGGGCTGAACTGTGGGGCTTTTTCACGACCATCACCACCACCATCATGGTGCCGGTTGCTCCCACGGAGAATCTATATCCGAAAGACAGAGAAGTACAAAAAATATTAGCGTTGCTCTACTGATCAATATGTCTTTTGCTTTGATTGAGCTGGTAGGTGGTTATTGGACACATAGCACCGCCATTCAAGCGGACGCGATCCATGATCTTGGTGATTCTGCAGCTCTAGTTGGTGCATTGCTTTTGCAGCTTGTGGCCGCGCTTCCCCCGCGTTCTGGATATCATTTTGGGTTTCGTCGATTGTCATTAGTCTCGGCAGTTCTAACATCGATCCTACTTTTAGTTGGTTCGCTGTATGTAGTTAAAGAAGCGTTAATCAGGTGGAATAATCCTGCTCCATTGCATCTCAATGGCATGCTAGGACTCGCGATCTTGGGTGTTTGTGCAAACGGATATGCGGCGTGGCAGATGAGTCGTGGACAGACTCAAAATGAAAAAGCGATGGCATGGCATATGATTGAGGATTTACTGGGCTGGGCCGCCATTCTGTTTTCGAGTATCGTCTTGAGATTTTGGGATGCCCCATGGTTGGATCCAACGTTGGCGGTTGTTATTGCTTGTATTGTATTGATTGGGGCTGCGCGCTCACTGTGGCAGGGGACGAGGTTATTTTTGCAAGCAGTTCCCAAAGGTTTTGACGAAGAAAAACTACGGCAGGCGATTATTTTAATTCCTGGAATTGAATCTATTGAATCGCTACAAATATGGTCTCTTGACGGCGAGAAACATGTTTGCGCGATGTTGGTGCGAATCCAAAAGCAGCTAACATTTGCTGATTGGCAAAAGATTCGTGGTGAAATTAATAAAGTCATGTCTGGCTTTGGTAGCTTTGATTCAACAATTGAACCTCTTCAAAGAGTACAACCAACTTTTGTAAATCACTGATGGATAGGCTGGCTGGAGCACGTATGGACTCCGCCGGCGGTGTAACGAGGAATTCTCGTTTGCAAAAAACCGGAAAAATATCGGCATCATTCTTTTCTCCCATTCGTTGAAAATTACTTTGTCAAATGCTATACTTGATAAGTACGATTTAGAGGATAAATCTAACTTATGATTTCACGCCACTTTAATCCATTGAATTTATTAAGAAAAGGTCGATCAGTTTTGTTGCTTGGCCCGCGAGGGACTGGCAAAAGCGCTCTCCTGAGGAATGTGATGGAAGCCTTTCCTAGGAAAATTATGATCGATTTATTGAGAGGAAATCAGTATCAGCGCTATCTACAGGCTCCGCATCTTTTTGGTGATGAGGTCAGGCTAGCCGCCGAAGCTGAAAAGAGTTTGTTGGTCGTGTCAGTAGACGAAATTCAAAAGGTTCCAGCCTTGCTTGATGAAGTTCATTCACTCATTGAGGAATTTAAGCCAAGGGTGTCTTTTTTATTAACTGGATCAAGTGCGCGGAAGCTTAAGCGAAAAGGCGCTAATACACTTGCAGGCCGAGCCACAGTTCGCCATCTATATCCAGTCTCTCAGCTTGAATCAGATCTCAACTTGCGGCGGGCTCTGCAGTTTGGAACCTTGCCAGGAATTTATTTTGGTGACGATGAGAGTCTTGTTGATACCCTAGGATCATATGTATCTACGTATCTTCGCGAAGAAATTCAACAAGAAGCAATTGTCCGAGGTATTGATCGTTTTGCACGTTTTCTTGATTTTGCCGGTCAGGTAAATGGCGAGCCCGTCAATTTTGCAAAATTAGGGCAGCAGACAGGTGTCGCAGGTAAGACCGCTATGCAATACTTTGGAATACTAGTCGATACACTCTTAGTTCATGAACTTCCAGGATGGTCTGAATCTGTAAAAAAACAGCTACTTCAAGCTCCTAAATTTTATTTTTTTGATTGTGGTGTATTGAACGCCATTAACGGAAATCTTCGCGTTGAACTAAAAGAAACTGGCTATCTGTATGGACGCTTGTTTGAAACATTTGTAATCAATCAACTGATTTATGCGAATGATTATTTCGGCCTTGGTCTCAAGTTTTTTCACTGGCGTGATAAGTCTGGAAGAGAAGTTGACATTATTTTAGCTCGTAACGTCACAACGCCCCTTCTCGCGATCGAGATTAAAAGTAATTCCGCACCTCTCGCCAAAGATTGCGATGGCTTTTCATCTTTTGCCGACGACTATCCTCATGTTGCAAAGATTTGCATCTGTACGACACCGCGTTCCTTTCGACAGGAGAATATTCTTTTTATATCGTGGAAAGATGCCATTGCAAATTTAAAGGCACTCAGCGAAGGTGACGTTTCAAATTAGTTCTACCTTAAATCCACGGCTTTCAAACAGTACAACCAACTTTTGTAAACCACTGACGAATAGTTTCCAAAGTTTTCTCGTAATATTCTTTGCTTTCGAAAAGAAGTTCATGACGTCCGCCTTGAATCCACTGCAGATCCACTACGTTTGCTGCGTGTTTCTGGGCTGCGGCAACCCAAGGTTGAACTGCATTAACGTCAACAACGTGTTCGTCGGTACCACATAAAACAAGAATCGGCATCGTGAGCTTCTTAAGACGATCAGGCTGTAGCACTGCTTGAGTGGCTTCGTAAGATGCGCGCACCCATTCAAAGGTTGCGCCCGGGACAGGGTAAGGAATGTTCTTGATGATTGCGAACTTTTCTGCTGAATGAGTAAGCTTATTTCCTTCAAAGGACGCTTTGTTATGCTGTCCCCCGCCAGTGCTTACATGTCCAAAACCAGCCGTTGAAATCAATCGAGAAATTTTATGAGCCCATGTAGGGGGCATAGGATGATGAGGTAAACCAAGCATGGGGCTGGAGAGCACGATGCACTGAGGTTGAATAAAACCTTCCATCACCGCAGTTAAACCAATAATACAACCCATGGAATGACAAACCAAATTGAAGGGTTTGCCTTTTGTTGTAGCGTGGATGATTTCAGCCATATCTGAGGCATAAGTAGTGTAGCTATCAATCCATGCTCTAGCCCCACCTGAGAGACCTTGTCCGCGATGATCAAAACCAATGTATCCAGTTGTCATGGAAACATTCAGGTCGGTAGCAAGGCTGGCGTATTTCTCAAGCCATTCTGTGCGACCATTGCTCATTACCAGCCAACGTTCTTCAGATCCCGAATGCGCGGGTTGTATACCGTAGCGAAGATCCAACGTATCCGCACGATCGCGGATAGTGCCAATTGTGAAGTTATTATTTTTTCCAGTTGAGCTGTTTGACATGTCTCTCATAATCCTCTAGCTGAGTAAGCCATTGTTTCATTTCTCTTGGATAGTTTGTGCAATGACCATCGACATTCATTGTTTTCAGAGTAATCCATATCGCTTCCCGATTATGATCTTCACCAATCATCGGTGACCAAGTAAAAACTTTCCAACCATGATGCTGGGCTTGATCCATAAAATTTTCTGAGACTATATCCATACGTGGATGAATAATTTTTGCATCAACCATTTGCATGAAATTGAGTGGCGCAAGATGCGAAAAAAATGGCCAAGGTACCTCGTCATCGCCGATTAAGCAAGCACGGGCAAGATCGGGCGCATTGTCCCGCATATAAACAAGGGGCAAGGGCTGAAAGCAGGAAATGATCACTTTGTCGCGCAGTCGAGAGCCTTTTAAGACTCTAGCGGTGGCGGCGGCGAGCTCAGGATTATTGCCCTTGATTTCGATGTTGAGTTCGATTCGTGGTAAAAACGAGCCGACAATCTCATCAAGAAATGGCAGGGGCTCACCATTCAGCAATTTTACTTTTTCGAGATCCTTACGTTCTAGCTGTGAGCACCGAAGATTTTTACCGGTAGTGTGATTGAGATGGTCGTCGTGGTTGATGACTGCATGCCCATCTCTTGTTAACTGGACATCAAGCTCAATGCGCTGAGCTCCAGTTGTCACGGCATGTTCGTACGCAGCACGACTGTTTTCAAGAGCTTCTTTGTTATTGCCGCGGTGGGCAACGATCTGCATAGATAAACGATCTCCTAGGAAATTTTTGCCCGTTCCACACTGACTCTACAGCATAAAACCGGGGATTTTCTGCCGATTGGTTCGCTAATTCTACCAGTGTACACTGAAGTCATGAGTCCGCTCTACCTTTTTGGTCCATTAAGCTGGACCCCACCCTCAAGGAGGCTCCTTATGAAACTTTCCTCTCTTAAACTTGTAGGCTTTGCCCTCGCTCTTGGTTCCATCAGTGGAACCGTGCATGCCGCAAAAAAATCTATGGGCATGTCCACAAGCAGTAGTGGCGGTAAAGAAGTGGATCGTGATTTTGTCGTAACTATCCCCGTTATGGCCGATGGTCCACAAGCAAGAATCCATGCCGAGTACAATGTCATGAAGACAGTCGGTGTTGCTTTAGAGATCGCGTCGTTGGGGGAGACTCAATTGGTAAGCGATAAAACTATGGATGAAACTGGAGAATCTTTGAAGACAAAGGGTTCACAGGTATCGCTATTGATTGCTCGTTATAGTGAACCAGCTCGCCTTGGCGGTTTCTTTTGGGCGCTTGGCGGTGGGTATCGTCAGTACACTGCCGATTGGAAACGCCGTCCTGATGAGAAGTCAACCGCTCTTCAGTTAGAATCTGCCGATGATGGCTATCTGCATCACCGAGTCCGTGGCCAAGGTGTTATGGGTCATGCTCGGGTAGGGTATCGCTGGGTTGCTGGCGAGTGGCCAGTGGCGATCGGCGGACATATCGGTCTTCGTCATCTGAATAGTTCTGTCAAAGACATCGAGGTTGATGCAGAGCAACAGAAAGAAATGAATTTAACTTATTCTTCGACGAATAGTTATGAGCAAAAAGAGCTTAAGAATCGCGTTATGACGACTCCTGATATTTCGATTGAGATCGGGATGGCGTTGTAGTTGGGGATCCCAGCTAGTTAGGGGGCGCCCATCGTAATTTGGATTACGGTGGGCGCCCCTCTTCAATTCTTTTAGAAGTTTAGACTTCTGACCTCGACGTTAGTCATATCGGAAAAATTCAGCGGCATGCCATAGACATGGGGATAAATCTCTCCAGATGATGCGGGCTCCCACCTTAAGTGAGATCCGAAGCTAATAGCTTTGAACTCTACGATATAAACCTTGCCTGCGTTTTGATAGTGGCGACTAAGAACACTCTCAATTTGGTCGGCAGCTGAAAAGTGAATAAACTTGTCTTTCAGATCGACAGGGCTGCCAAGGAAGTGACCGCTCCTCGCGAATTGATTCCATTCTGATGGGAGTAGAATCTTATAAATTCGTGAGTCGCTTGAATTATGAGTGCTCGCCATAGAGTTATTGAAGCTCATGATTGTTGAAAATACTAAAGTAATCATCCATTTAAACATAAATTCTCCGATTTAGATTGCATGTTAAAGGCGTTGGCTAACTTACCGCGGTGGTTGGAAAATGCTTTATTTATGTATTTCTGTAAATTAGAATAAAAAGAACATGTGATTCGGAAATATAGAATATGATTACACTTGATCGTTTGCGGTATTTTGTCGTCGCTGCTCAGTACGAACACGTCGGAGCGGCGGCAAAAATTTTACGCATTAGTCCTAGTGTCATTAGCTCTTCGATCAAAGAACTGGAAGCCGATATTGGTGGTCCGTTATTTTCTCGTATCGGTAACCGGGTTCAATTGAATCAAGCTGGCCGCTTGGCTTTGGATAGTGCACTTCGAATATTGAGCGAAGTCGATATATTTAAGCAGCAAGCAAGACATCAAGGCGATGAAATAAGAGGTCATTTTCGGCTAGGTGCTAGCCATTTGCTTATGACGAAGTTTCTGATACCTGCCTGCCTACAGCTTCAAAAAAAATACAGTGAACTGACATTTGATTTTGCCGTCGCGGATACCAGTCAATGTATTGCACAAATAAAATCAGGTCAGCTCGATAGTGCGTTGGTTTTTCGCTCGTCTTATAGTGAAAAGATTGGTGAGAAGATTCTTTTTGCAGATCAATTCAAGATTTATGTGCGTAAGAATCATGAGGTACTTTCCAAAAAAGATCCAATCAAGTTCCTTAACGAATTACCAGCCGTTACCTTCAAGGCGCAATTAGGCGGAAACTTTTGGCAATCACATCCTGCATTTGCTGACATTGGGATCATTCCAAAGCATAGCTACTATTATAATGATACGGATACCGCCGCTAGTTTGCTGCGGAAGACAAACGGTTGGGCGTTTATGCCGTCGTTAGCAGGTTCTCATTATTCAGAGTTATCTGAATTGAATGTCCGCCAAAAGTACTCGGCTCCGGTGAACGTTTCTTTCGTCTTCAGTGAATCGTCGAGAATCCGTGATTTCGTCGATAAATTGATCATCCCGGAAATTAAATCAGATTAAATCAGGAATTAAATCAGGACACCCACCTAATTAAATCAGGAATTAAATCAGAATTAAATCAGGACACCCACCTAATTAAATCAGGAATTAAATCAGGACACCCACCTAATAATTAAATCAGAATTAAATCAGGACACCCACCTAATTCGGTGGATGTCCTGATTTAATTAGGTGGGTGTCCTGATTTAATCTGATTTAATTTCTGTTCCTCTAATTTTTCGTTTTCTCTAAAGTTTAAGGTGCGTTCCAGTAGGCGACATCAATCGCACTACCCGATGCGGGTACCTGCCCTGAATTGAACTTGATCGAGTTGTTTCCGCTATTATAAGTCCATTGAAAGTTCTCTACGTTATTCACATATACACGGATGGTTCCTGAATAAGGGACTTTCGAGAGTACAATCTGCGAAGACTGAGCATTGATATCGCGACCAATATTCGCAAGTGACGCGGACCAGTTGGTGTCACAGATGCTTTGTACGATACCACCAGTTTTATTTGCTGCGGCGATATACTGAGTGCCGGCCTCTTGAGGCTGAGAGTGTGGTGATGTACAGAGGCTACCGTTTGCTAAACGAGTACCTGTGATCGCAGAAACCGAGAACATACCCGCACCTTTGTTGGTACCTAAATAGCGGATTAAGTCGCTATCAGTGTATCGTGCCGAAGTTAAACCTTGATTGACATAGTTGATGCCGGTGTATGAATCGGTAATACCAAGGCCAATACCATCGTCTTCTTCGTCACTGACTACGATCACTGCCAGAAAGGCATCATTTCGAACCAGGCCTTCATTCTGACCAGCCAGGGATTTCGTGATTGCCATTTCCGCTGCTTTTAGACCGTGCTCAAAACCACTACCGTTGGTGCCAACGTTTGCATAACGAGTGAACCGTGTATTGAGATCGCTTGTCGTGGGTTTAAGAACTTTTTTGCTAGTATCGCCGACGAGTGACCCGCGGTAATGACCTGTGGAGCTACCATCTAAAGTTGGACACCATCTTTCGTTCATCGGGACTTGTGAAGGGTTCTGACTCGAGCAAATGTCCGTTGTTGTGACACCTAACTGGAAATCCGAGTTCGTCGAGGCAAGGCTACCGATAAATGATCGGAAGTTTGTACCAAGATAAGATTGCTCTTCGGCCATTGAACCTGATGAGTCAACAACCCAAAGAATGTCGACTTTGCTGATTGTCTGCATGGTTGATGAGTCGTGCACGAGTAAGAGATTACCGCCTGTTTCGGTACCGAGATTTACATTATTTGGTTGAAACACGCCGTCGACGGTATACCCGCCTTTGTTCCCGGTGCCAGACCCACCATTTTCAGATG
>CAZUYQ010000084.1:20027-22541 GCA_964624705.1 uncultured Polynucleobacter sp. | reverse complement strand
AAACAATCTTTAAAGCGAATTTAGCACCGATTCAGACAAAAGTTGCAACTAGGGATATGCCTAGAGATGCAACACTTTCCTCCGAAAAGATGGCGAAGTTCGCTGCTTATAAATAATCTGAGTTAAAATGAGGGAACGACCTTGACGAGTAGGTGTAGGCCTGCTACTACAATCGGTCTCCCTGTGATGGGTTTACCTGTCACGAAGATATGAGTCCGGGGTGTAGCGCAATTGGTAGCGCGCGTGCTTTGGGAGCATGAGGTTGCAAGTTCGAGTCTTGTCTCCCCGACCATTTTGTATGAAAGACGAACCCCTGACCGCATGATACCTGCTGATAAAGCAGGGGGCATAGCAGTCGGGGGTTTAGTCATTTCAGGGGTGCCAAGCAGCCGTTGTTCGATTTCTTCGGCCGTGGCAGCCAGCGAAACGTCATCGTTGGGGCCAGCATAGTAGAAAATTCGAAGCGCATTCTCATAAACCACGACTTTTTGAATAATCTCTCTTAAAAGATCCCGTTGATGGTGAGCGGCTTGCCTATCGAAACCCTTTTGAAAGAGTTTAAACAGCCGAAACACTTGCTCCATGTGAATGACTTTGCCACGCTTACCGCTTCGTTGCTCTTTGAGCTGAGTAAGACTTTCGGCTAATTGGTTCTGCTGTTTCTCATATTCACCTATTTTATCGAGAATCGTCTTTCGGCTCACACTTGCTGGAAGTTCTGCCAGAGTTGCGAGTAAATTGTCTTTGAGTCGCTCCAAATTGCGGCGCTCTTGCTCTTGAGTGGCAATAACGTGATCCAGATCCTTGACGAGGTCTTCAGAATTGCTTTCAGTTTGCTCAGCGATATGTTGAAGCAGTTGTCTATTACGAGCTAGTTCAATAATTCTTGCAATCGCAGCCTCTTCTATTCGTACGGCTTCCGTTCGTTCAAGAGGGCATCGATGCTTGTGACTTCCGGAGCCAGTAACAATAAATTTGCGGCTATGAGCATAGTAAAAATACTTTCCACCTTTACCATTTGCAGATTGGCCTGATAGCTCTTTGCCGCAAATTCCGCATTCAATGAGTCCAGCAAGACGATAGAGATGCTTGGAATGCTTAGTCGAGAATTTATTATCTTCAAGTTGAACCTGAACTCTCTGAAAAATTTCTTCGCTAATAATCGAGGGCCAGGAGGCTTCCACAATTTTATAGCGCTCATGGGGTGCAACTTCACTGTCTGGAACGTCGCGGTTTGCTGTGTTGACCTGAACCTTGCCAACAAATTTATGATTTGTCAGTAACTGTAAGAGGCTTGAGCAGCCCCAGAGATTACCGCCGATCGCTCTGTCAGCTTTAGTCAAATAAGCTTTGGTTCGAAAACCCCCATCGTTAAGATAATCTCGTGTTTTGGCGAGGCTTCCCAATTCCAAAAATTTATCGAAGATATATCGTACAGTCGCGGCTTCTTTCTCATTGACGAGAAGATGACCACGCTTCGTCGGATGAAGGTCGTACCCCATTACCCGTTGACCGCCGACACTGAGACCACGTTCTGCTCGCGCCCGTGCGCCATCTTTAATACGAGTAACAATCGTTTTCCGTTCAAATTGAGCGAAACTGATGGCCTGGATGACCATCATTTCGCCAATAGGCGTCGTTGTATCAAAATTCTCTTTAAGACTTATGAAAGTCGCATTATGAAGTTTTGCAAATTCCCAGAAGTTACAAAAATCTTTTACATCCCGACTAATCCGCGACAGCTCTGTAACGATGACTGCATTGATATGGCCGTACTTGAGATCTTGTAGCAATCGTTTAAACGCGGGGCGATTGGTATTGCCGCCAGAATAATCCTTGTCAGTGTAGAATTCGACAATCTCGCCCCATCCGGGTTCTTGGCTATTTTTGAAATCGACGAAGTTACGAATGCGTTGCGGGTGAGAGACGAGCGATCCCTCTTCTCGTACTTCATCAGTCGGCGAAAGGCGGACATACGCACCGAGACGATAACGAACTTTACTTGAGCCCGAAGATTTCGTCGTAGTCTTTGCTGAACGCGTCATCGTCATCCCCTTCTTTTCTTATCCTGCCGCTGCGTCTACCTTGTTCAATGCACTGTAAGATCTTCTTCGCCAGTCGACTGAGACGTTCGGTGTTCTGCTGCTCTGTAAGATGAACAGGAACCAACATAATTGAAATTCCATGCATGGACCGTGCTTGGTAAGAACCGGTTTCGGTTCGCCCCAATCCCATACCTCACATTTGTTTTGAATTGCGAAATCAATGATTACTTCCTGGTTCTGCCAATGTTCTTAAATTGGTCTAAAATAGCATTTGCTTCATCGACTGGTAGCTTATTGAGAAAATACAGTAGACGGCGGACTGGTTCGGGGATCGCCCTGCGTCCTGTCGTCCATCTAGAAACAACGTTGCGACCCGCAAGGCCAAGGCACTCGGCCAACTCATCTTGACTCAGGCCCAATTTTTTTCGCAACTTTTCGGCTTCTTGTGACATACTGAGATTGTATACCT
>CAZUYQ010000084.1:15829-20017 GCA_964624705.1 uncultured Polynucleobacter sp. | reverse complement strand
AAATGCGGTGTTGCTAGCTGATTCTCATGGTAAGGCTCCTGCCCAACA
Source organism: uncultured Polynucleobacter sp. (assembly GCA_964624705.1). Lineage (GTDB taxonomy): Bacteria > Bdellovibrionota_B > Oligoflexia > Oligoflexales > RGVZ01 > CAMDKS01. The sequence continues at coordinate 19,969 of CAZUYQ010000084.1, read as the reverse complement.
AACCCATCAAAATCACACGAGGTTTGACTATCCCAACCGCAACGATCACACCTTAAAACATACCCGCGGTGTCGAAGTGACAATTGCTCGCAGTAAGGACACGGATACCGGTCTTGAATTATTTCATTCATCCTTTTCTACCTTTTTAGGATTTATTTCTGACATCTGATGTTCTTGAAGGATTTTTTTATCTTTATTTCGGTGACTCTTCTTGGCTTTGCGAACAACCGACGTTTTTCCTAGCATGGTCTGATCCACAAACTGATGAATGTTCACACTCTCACCGTTGGCCTGTGCCTCTTTTACTTTTCGCATCGCCCATTCCAGCGCCTTAACTGGATCAAAATGTTCAGAATGAAGCGTCGCAATATCCGCATCGTCTAAATCAGGCGGATGTTTTGTAACAAGCCAATTCACGAACTCGGCACGAGGCAGTCTGCGCCCACTCAATTTCGGTGACAGTTGATCATTCCAGTGATCAATACGGGCGGCAGAGTCAGGGGTGAGCGTTACACGCTCCGGGTGATTGATCCGCTTCTTGGTAGACTTTTCAAGGACTGTCATTTCGCCATTCACTATTCTTCTCCAAAATGTAAAGCCAGTGGCCGCGCACTAATTTTTCACCTTCGACCTTGTCATCGACCCAAACTCTACGAACTACAGGTTTTGTGAGCGATGGCGGCGCACCGTTATCACCAGGAATAGTTCGTACAGATTCTTTTGCCACCTTCTCTTTGTGTGCAAGAAATCCGATGACGCCGCCAAAAATTGCGCCGGTAACCGCGCCCACCAAGCCACCGCGTAGTTCGTTGTGTTCGGGTTGACCGACGGCAGCTCCGAAACCGGCGCCAGCGGCAGCACCTGTTCCCATGCCGAGTAGAATACTGTCTCGCATTGTAGTGCAAGAAGAGAGAGCGAGCGCCGCCGCGAACGCGAGTGGGATTGAACGGGTCATGTAAGATGTATCCTCCAATGATTTATGGGTTGCAAAACAGAGAGATGAAATTTTACGGTGTGAGCCTGCGATAGCAGGGTCATATGCAAAAATCGGTAGCCGAAAATGCCTGGCAAGATTTTGATTTATGAGGACTTTTCCTGGTATCGAGACTTAACGTGGCTAGAACTGGCTCTGGGCTAGTTCTGGTCGAGTTCTGAAGCAGATCATGGATTGAGTTTCCAATATCGATACCGTGGACAATCTCTGCACCCCATCCTAGCTTTTGAAAATCAGGGGCTAGGACAAAGGCATGAAAGGTCTTTGCGTCAGGAGCGGCTTTGACAAGTTGACTATTAATGGTTTGAGCTGCTGCTAAATTTCTTACGATCCATAAGACCCTAATGATTCCTTTATTAATTGCGTAGAATTCTCCTATTGCTTCGTAACGTTTGTGAGTTTGACGGGACAATTCAACTTCAAGAGCGATTGTATTTTTAATGGAACCCTTTGGCACATTCCAGTAGCCATCGGGTCGGTGCGCTTCGTCAGGGGGAACCCACGACGGATAGAACTCGTGGTCATAACGTCGTAGCTGCTGCTCAGTGAAAGTCTCAACTCCGACAGGCGCCCCAAAAAGCCATTCACCGAGATGAACTGCCGTCACGAGCAGATCGTGGCCTATATGTTCTGATTTGTAACCATCTTCACGTAAAGCTGGTAACAGATCACGAATGGCATGGTAACCTTTTTGATCGAGGCTCCATGCAAACATTTTCCGGTGGCGGCTGGTGTGCGTGCGGATGAATTTGGATTTTTCGAGAAGCCAAAGCCTTTGGTACGCAGCACATGCGGTCGTCTGAGGGAAAAACTTTCGCGCGAGAGCAGCCGTTGTTGATAGTTTCCACTTCCAAAGAAATAGAAGAAGAGGGATATCGCGTTGGTCCGATAAATAAACGTTAGTCGTGTGACTCCTTTCAAAGCAAGGCTAACCTCTTACCGCTTGATCATTAGTTGGCGGAACATCCACAATTTTTTTGGATTCGTCTTTAAAAGGAGCGAGCAGCGTCTCAACTTCTGATGGATCGATAAACGGCGTTTGGACTTCGATCATCTTTAACCCTCGCTGCCAAATGGCACGCCCCGGAATTCCTGGCAGGTCGCGTGCTCTTCCGTTCCCGAGCACCACCATGCTTGACGGTGTGTCTGCCATCTGGAAGCAAACCTTACCAGGTAAGTTTGCTTTGATTTGAGTGTCGAGTGCTCTTGCGTCAGGGCGCTGGGTTCCAAGAATCAAGTGGATGCCAACTGCTCGTCCTTGTCGAGCGAGTCGACTCACAATGGCCCGCGCTTTTTGAATATCTTTGACGGGCCTGTCCATGCCTGCAAGAAAAAGCTCTGCAATCTCGTCGATGACTACCACGTGTCGACTGAGCTTTGGTACGGGCGGCTGACTTGCGCCCTCTTTCTTTGTTTGATCGCCCTTGCGCCATAATGCGTCAATATCTTTGACACCAAAATCGGCAAATATTTTCATACGTCGTTCCAGTTCCGCGTCCAGTGCTGCAAGGGCGGACACGGTATGAGTCAGGGTTGCTATAACCTTTGCCCTTTTCACTCCGCTAAACAGCGTAAACTCTAGCCCTCCCTTAAGATCCACCAGTGTGAATTCATAACCAGCATTATTCAGATAGAGGCTGGTAATAACTTGTCTAAGAAAAGTACTTTTGCCACTGGCCGTTTCACCAGCTACGAGAATATGGGGGACTTCCTTTAAATCAACGTTGATGACCTTTGTCCGTGCCATTCCTGCAACGAAGCAAGCTTCTTTCATTTGTTTCAAATCGGGGATGGACGTTAATGTTGGCATTGGCTTATGTGCATAAAGTACATCGACGGTCCCTGTTTGCACGTTTTCTCGGATCTCATCGATAAACACTTGTAGTCCGCTCGCAAGTGCAGGCTTTGCGCCATTGAACTTATCAACGGGCAACAGAGCATTTGTCAGACGCATCACTCTTGATTCGCCGTCCAAAGGGCGATCAAAGATGAACCCTGGAAAATTCCCCAGTGCGTTCTTTAATCCTGCAATGGTGAACACATCTCGCAAGCGGTTCAAAAGACGCCGCTTTAAACCGATTTGAATGAGTGCCCAAATCCAAATGCCACTGGTTTCTAGAATTAAGATGTAGATGGTGGCGGTTAAAGGGCCATGGGGGCGGAGTTTAGGCCAATGGAAGTGTTCGTAAAAGTGTTCATCCAGTTTGAATGTGATGGACCAAGCGACAAGTGCACCCCACAAACAGACCGCCCCCCAAGGAATCGTTCCGGTCCTTATACCGTAAAAAATTTCCGCAACCATTTCGAAGGGAATTTTAACAACTCGCAGAAATCTAGTAATCTTTTCATCGAGTGAGCGCTCAGATGATGATTGGGTCACGTACTTTAACCTCCTTGAGCTAAAACCCAGAACACGGTACCGGCAGGGACCTCAATAATGGGGGATTCTGATTTAACCGACGACATGGTATCTTGGGCTTGATCCAAGGCAGCATGGGCACTGCCATTGAGCAATGCGTTCTTCATCGAAGTCTTTCTTACCGCAACCCCGTTTTGCACGTCCGACTCTTGAAGGCCTTCCGACACGCCCCCTGCAAAATTCAATGCCGCGGCTGCCGCAAGTTTGATAGCGTAGCTTCCCACACGGTCACCCTTCAAGCCCACGGTCTGATCGGAACTGTCACAGGCTTGCGCTTGAAATTCTTGAAACGAGCCATCCTTGAATACAAGTTGGTTGAATTTTATAAATAACCTTTGCTCAGTAGATTGACCCATGCCAATAAGGACTGCGCCAGTTGCAATCCGTGTTTCACCGTCAACCACAAGTGGTTCGATAACTTCAGCGCGGAGTGGCCCATTGGATGCACCGCTAACGAGTTTTGCTTTAAACATGCTACCTGGCGGCACTTCGGTCGCGTTGGCTCTCTTGATGACTTGGAGTTTTCTGAGCTTTGTTTTCCCTTGTGCAAGAACCCGGCCTTGCGGCGGCGCTGAAGACGGTATTACGGTCTGCGCAGTTCCCAAGAAGGCGGCCGGTATAGATATTTTTTCTTCGTGATCGCGAACTTCAGCCTTCGGCATGCTTGAACGAGACGATGCGGAGGGTGTTGTTTCCGTAACAAACGAGGCCAACGCGCCCAGGATAA
>CAZUYQ010000084.1:14063-15819 GCA_964624705.1 uncultured Polynucleobacter sp. | reverse complement strand
ACTGCGGCAAATGCTTTCGGATTTGCAGTGAGTTTTTTCCCATCTTGGCGGTAAAACGGCCCGCGAGCCCACTGCTGACTCGTACCAGGCTCACCAACTTGATGCACTTCACTGACGGTTTTTTCCTCAGCCATTATTTTACCTCAATCTCAATGCGATCATCATTAGGATCGCGAATGACAATGATTCGCTCTCCTTTACCGACAGCAGTCACGAGGTTAAATGCATACCTACGACCGAGGAGATAAACGAACATACTGGCGTTGGCTCCTGGTGAAAGAGCGACGACGGCAACGTCATGTTCAATATACTGAACATCAAATTGCCCTTCGCGCCCCAATACGACTTTGCTTGGTTTTGCAGGAAACGACAGTACGCTTCCGCCAGGATGGATATAAATCGTTGCAACATCCTTATTGGATAGATGAACAATTTTTGCATCGCCAGAATAATTGGAAGTTTTAAGAATAGTTTGCTCTTTCAGGCGAGATGGTGGTGCTGTGGCACCGATAAGACCGAGCCCTAAAGCGGCAGGAAGGATGATTTGCTTCCCATTCATTTCTTATCCTTCATTTTTGCAGGTTCAATCGAGATCAAGACCAAGCCATAAGGATTCGCCTCCGATCTTTCGACACTGCCGAGTTCTGCAATCAGCGGACATGGAAACGCCGAACGAATCATCTCAACAGAAATCAACCGGTCAGCATCGATTTCAATAGTCTGACCATTTCCTTTAATAGAATTGAGAAGCATCCTTTGAAAAAGCTTACGATTCGTAAGTTCTCTTTGTTCTGTCGCCCGAGCTACAAGCTCTCCCGGCGATAAAATCCCTGGGTTTGGAACCATATCGGTATCAAAGCGTTGGCTGATGGCCTCACGCAGAAATGCTTCGATCTCTTGCGGAGTATGATCTGGCGATACCCCAGAAAGTACGCGCGAATAACAAGCTCTCTCGACCACAATGGCCGGTTTTAAAGCAATTTTAACTAGACCAACGCCGAGTGCGAGCGTCGTCAGTGCAAGGAATGTTGTAGAGATTTTAAGCGCATTGTTTTCTTTAATGACCTGAGCCCAGGCGACTGCAAATTTCATTATTGCTCCGATGTTTGTGATTTTGATGCGCCAGCCGTAGATGTCTGACCGCGGCCTCTCTCTGAGGATTTTTTGAATGAGCTGACTCTGTGAGCAGCACCAGTCACACTGTCTTTCGCTGTACCAAGCACTTTTCCTGGGGTGATAGTTGCAGTACCGACCGCAATTGCACCGAGTGACCTTGTAAAGCCCGCCAGTCCAGTCGTTGCCATAGCGTGAACAACCCATGGAGTTGCGAGCAGTGAACTTGCCAACATTAAATTAAGGCAGATGACGGAGACAAAATTGACATCAGCACCAGGTCGATTGATGTTGGTGACAGACGTGCTCCAAAGCAGAGTTGCGAGAGTACTCCAGACTATTTTCCAACATGAGATTTCAAATAGAGTTCGATAGAGTGCTTTGGTGGCACCTGAAGTTGCCGGGAGAACAAAAAATGCAATCAATAGCGGTGAAAACACATAGCAAAGGGTCCACGCAAACAAGTGAATACCTTCGGCGACATATACAGAGAAGTACAACACAAAAAAGCCCACGAATGATAACGCAACCGTCAGTGTTTCCTTTACAGATACCCAAGACGCCGACATGTCTCCCAGTTTGTCTGCCATCTTTGAAAGGACCATCTGAAAATTATTGAGATCTCCAAGTCTTTCGGCGAGTG
>CAZUYQ010000084.1:0-14007 GCA_964624705.1 uncultured Polynucleobacter sp. | reverse complement strand
CCGGCAAGGGTATTTGTAACTTCAGAGTACGAATGGAGCAAAATGGCCGCTACCAATGCACGACCGACTAACACGGCGAATGCCGGCACACCACCAAGAGGCCACTTGAAATACTCGACAAAGATACCCAATAAGAGAAGCGTAGTGATAAAACCGTAGAAGATTCCTCCGAAGATATCGTGCAAAGTTCTAGCCTCTTGGCCGAGCCAAGAGATATCAACCATCATTAAAATCTCGGCGTGGTGAATTCTGTTTTTTCAGACTTCATCGCAGTTTTTAATGCCGCTGCCGATTCCAAAGTGGCACGGGTCGCTTCCTTCTCTCGGTGATTCTCTGAGGCAAGGCTTTGTGCCTGCAATTTAACGCTCGTGGCTTGAGTGCGAAGTGATTCATTCATAGTGTGTAAAAGTACGCCGAGGCTTTCTGCCGTCAGTTTTTGTGCTCCACCTGGTGATACACCGTGACTTGCAGCTTTAATCTGTTCGCCGATGCGGTCCAATTTTTCTGCTTGTTCGTAAGCGGCATTATTTTGAGCGACTGCTTCAGCAATTCCCGCATCGATATTTCTTTGAATCTGAGCTACTTTTGATTCAACGGCATTCCCATAAATCGCAGCAAGTTTTTGTTTCGCAATGTCAGGCCGCTTCCAATCGTCATAAATTCCAGCAGAGACATTGGCTCGCATCGTTTGCGCCATATTGATTGAATCATTTATTCCGCGATTGATTTCCCTGACAAATTGAAGATTGTCCCGAGTTGAATTTACAATCGCCATAAGTTGATAGAGTTGCTGCACAGCGTTACTGAGGATTTGGGCAAGAATAACTGCATCTGCTCCAAACATATCGGCACGGCTTGTTTGAGGTGTCGCGAGTCCTAGCATAGTGACGAAGGCAATAACTGTCTTCTTCACGATGACTCCTTTTAAATTTCTTTTTAAAAGACTACGCGGCGAGTAATCCCCTCGGATATTTTTCGGCTAATCTCGAAATGATTTCAAGTCGCAGTTTTTCTGGCTCGGCCGCAACCATTGCATCAATGACGGCAAGTTCTCTTGGATCACTCGTAGCAATCCAATATTCAAGCGGCGTGGATTCGATGACGACAACAGAGCGATCATCCTGCGCCATAAGATATGCCTCAGAGTAAACACCGCGTTCTTGGTGCAGGCTATCGATGAGCGTCATCTCGTTGTCGTTGAGGTGCAACACGGATTTAAGGCGGTCTTGATCTGCGCCCTTTTGGCGAAGAATCCATTTCACAGCAGAGTTCGGCATAATAGCACCTGCTATACGGCTCTTAGCAAAGTCGTCAATATTCTGCGAAATCGCGATAGCACTTGCGTAATATTTTCGAAACGTTCGAAACACTTCGCCCAGAAATGCTGCGCCAGCATCATTTTCAAGCAAGCGCCAGCACTCATCAAACACGACAACCTTTTTACTTCCTCGGTCCCGCTGGATTTCTCTCCACACGTAGTCGGTGATCAGAAGCAAGCATACGGCCTGTAAATCTGGATATGTCTCCATTCCCTTCAGATCAAAGCAAATAATCGGGCTTTCAAGTTTGATCGTAGTCGGTCGATCAACAAACCGTCCGTAAGACGTATCACCACACCAAGGGCCAAGAATCCTGCCGTAACGGGCGATCTGTGGGTCTGAGTGCTGTAAAAGTGCGTCACGCAGTTTAGATAAACGTGCCTCTTCATTTCTTCCGTTCAAAACTTGTTGGATAGCGTCCTCAATGACGGCGCGTTCTAGTTTTGGAAGACGCTGCTCACCTTCCTCTTTTGCCATAAGCTCGACAAGTCCAACGAGGAATTTTACCTTTTGATTGTGAACCAGTTCATTCGAATCACTATCAAAAGGATTAATTGACTGGTCGCCACCAACTCCTAACTGGATATATTGACCGCCGAGAGCCTCACATAGCTTCTTGTAAGAACCGCCGATGTCGATAATAAAAACACGAGGCTGTTCCTTTAATAGGTGTAGCAAGAGAATGTTCGTCATAAATGATTTACCGGCGCCTGACCCTCCACTTACAATCTGATTGGCATTTGTGAGTTCCCTAGTAAATGGATCAAATCCTACGAGACTGCCTAGGCGAGACCGGAGCAGAATGCTTGGTGATTTATGACCAGGCCACGGGCCATATAGAGGCAAGAAATCTGCTAGATTCGACGTCTTCATACGACGAACGCGTTCTTTGGCCCTCCCATGTGGCATAGCGAAGCCACAAAAAATATCGAATGCTGCCAAGCTTTCTTCCATTCCCTCGGCACCACCTAGTTCTCGAATGGTCATCAGTGCAGATGAGACCTGGCGTTCCAGTTCACCAATCGAGGTCGCTCTCAGCAAAATATTGAGACTAACGTGGAAAACTTTCTCACCTTGAGCGATCATATTTTCGAGTAGCAGTTCCAAATCATCCAGTTTGGCTTGACTCTCGATATCTCGCACCCCTGAACGTTTACCGTGCACCATTGCAAATGCCAGCCGTCTCTGAGTTTGCAGCGCTTCGATTTCTTTCTGTTGATTGGGAACATGAATCGTCAAGAATAATTTTGAATCAAACGGCAATTCCCGAAGCTGAGCCGCCATGGCTGCATAACTGCAATCTGGCATGAGCTTCAAAGACAAAACTCGGTGATGATACCCACCGAGGGAAAATCCTCGGTCCGAGACCACCGCATCGGTAAAAAGCAGTCCTGCTCGAATATCGTCAGTCGTATAGTCGGGTTTCTCTGCTTGGCGGTCTGGATTCCATTGTCTGTATACTGCCTCCGTGATTTCTGACGAAGATAAAAGACGTGGTTCGAAATCAAGAGACGAAATGGATCTAAACATATCGTCACGCAGCTGCTTTGTAACGACAATTTCCTGGCTTAAGCGTTCCTCTGTGAGCGACTGGAAATGCTTTGAACGCCCAAATAATTTTGGTTTTCGAACAAGTGATGACACCGGCGATCGCCTAAAGAAGATCGTCAAGTCGTGACGCGGGATAACTCCGTCTGCGTCAAGCGCTCGCAGGCGCCGCACACGCGCATCACACAGGCTTATTACTGTTTCGTTAACGTTTGGACATCGAAGTTCGCTGTGAGCATTTATAATTTGTTCACTCCCTCTTGCAATGCCTTGGATAAACTGAACGTCTAGGCCATCAGGAAGTCCATTTAAGAAGGTCGTAATCTTCGCTCTGTATCCGTTGATTCTTTCATCATCCCAAGCAGCAACATCAACTGGGATAACATTCATGCCAAAGCCAAACGAACCGTCCGAAAAAATCATGACGTCGTCTTCAAATCCCCAAAGTTCAAGTCGTTCCGCCAGTGCTTGTTGACTCATTTAAAATTCCCTTCTGAATGTTGGGCAACGGTGTCCAAGTTGAGGCGTCGACAAATGCCGACCAGACACCAGGCCTGAATTGAAAGCGCAACCAGTGCATAAGATAGTTTTCCGGCTTGTTTCGTTTACTTACGCGGAGTAAAACTGCCAGTGCAACGGATGGCAGCCAAATCAGGACGATTTTGAAACCGCTTCGACCAAAGATAAAATTTAGAAGAGATAGCGTTAAGAATATCGCGAGCAGATCTAGGACTTCGAATCCAAAAATAATCAGTTTTTTGTCTAGGCATTTACTAACCGGAGTCGTTTTTAGCGACATATCAATGCCTCCTAAGAAAGATCGAAGGCTCCTGCGAACGTGTCGCAAGAGCCTTCCCATTCTTTATCCAAATAAGTTTACTGAACTAATCCACGGATAAACTCAATCAAACTTGGAGCGGCGAATCCGACGGTAGCACCGATAATTGCTAATATCAGGTGACCCCTTGCGTTAGGCGAGCCCATAACAAATGAGAACCCCGCGAAAACGAGTCCTAAGATCGCAGCCATCGGTAGAATTGTGCTGATCAGCTTGCTTTGCATCATGGTCAGAGTCGACTCGACGCTGGCTAAACCAACCTCCGGAAGTAACAACCCAAGAATGAGTATGAGCGCAAAAATAGCGAAGGAATAACGTTTTGAAATAAAGACCCCCTTATCGTGGACAAAATAGACCCACAATCAATACTGTTAAAAATAATTTCGAAGAAACGACGGAATTATGCTGCGACGGCGTCCGGCAAAGGATTGCTAGCAGATTCTGGCGGAGGCATTGGAATCATATTCATGTAGATGTCGTCGGCACCAAGAATATCCCACGAGAGATTGAGCAGACCGTGATTAGGAGACGGTAACAAGCCACCTACACCAATTTTATTCCAGAAACTCCGTCTACCCGGCATCGCCGAATCTTCCCTCGTCAAAATAGCAAAGTCTGCGCGGCGAGGATCGGGACGCTCCGGTAAAAGATAAAACGTATCGCTCAAGAAGGTTTTAAGCTGAATGATGTACGTCGCATATCCGTCGGTTAGTCGGGCAGTCCCGATAGAACGGATTTTCTGAATCCGACCGTCTGCGCCTTTCATCCCCTTAAAGATATCGAAACGATTGACATGCGGTGTCGACTCATTGCTTGCATCTTGCATGTCCTGTGGAAAAAATACTTTAAGCTGCACCATGTTTTTTACTCCTTCAACTTTATTGCTAATTATTCTGTGATTACTAGGCCGCCTTGAGCACCGGTCTATTGCGACTAAAACCGGGAGTTGTTAGGCACCTTGTTTTGAGTACCGCAAGGGCCGCTTCAAGTTCTCGGTATGTGGTCTCCCAACTGATCTTGAGACATGACGCAATTTCAGCAACGGAGTGATCTTCCCAAAATCGCATCCTCACAATTTTTTGCTGGCGTAGCGAAAGATCGGTCATTGCAGAATTTACGATGTCATAGTCGCCATTTGTGAATAACGGTAGAGCACCTCTCGTATTAAGCGCATTGGTTAAATTTGTCTTCGTCATAAACTTCCCCTTTAGTTACTGGTTGTTGAACACGGCGTGTGCTTCTAGATTGATCTCTGTCACTCTCACTTTTTTGTTCACTCCCCTCTATAAGAGAGCCGCGCACCTGTTTGGTCTCGGGAGGAAAATAGCTATCGAGTTCTGTCGGTATCGGTTCTTCAAGTGCGTGAAAGATCGATTCAAGACCTCGCCTTGCATGGATTCGGACCGTGGACCGAGAAACACCGAACGTTCGTCCCAATGCGGTACATGACATCAAATCACGAAAATATAGCCTTAAGCATTGCTGTTGCCTCTTCGGAAGCCTTTCGAAAGCCTGAGAGATCATCGCTTGCCGTTCGATCGATTGAAGCTCCCAAGGATCGCCTTGAATATTCAGAAGCTCGTAGATCGTTCCAATTGGCATAATGGTATCCCGTTGGGGAGTATCCCGATTCTTAAGATCCTCTTTGAGTTTTGGACACATCGCCTTACACGGCGGCTTAGTTTTGCGCCGGTCTGTACAAGGGCAAATCATTTCTCACCTCTCAAGTTTCGGATGAATCGCTGAATACGGAACGTCCACATTCTTTTTTCCATCTGTTGATTTTCAAACACTCTTCGCATCACTAGCTCCTTCAAAAAAAATTAAAATTTGTTGCAACACAGAGACTATTTCAATCTTCGTGCCATGATTTTTTGATATGTTTTTGTCTGTAAGTGCCTGGAATCAGGTCGCGCAAATGCACTGAACCTGCCCATTTTGAGGCCGGTGAGGCTTCGTTTTGAGGCCGAGGTGCGCTGTAGAACAGGTTAGAGATAAAAAAATCCGCTCAGGCAAAGGCACAGAGCGGAATCGGTTATATATAGAAGGGAAAAATGACTAAGATTACAAACGCAAATCAAATTTATCCGCAGTACGTTTCACAAATCTTTGGAAAGTTGAGCGTGAGATATTAAGGCTTTCCGCTATTTTTACCTGACTCACATCTTCTCCAAGTTGCTTCGTCTTAGCTTCGATCATTCGTCGCAAAATCGCGTCTGATACATCGTCAAAGGCGACATTGTTGATAGGAATTTCTACGAAGATAGAATCTCCCTTTAAGTGCGACTTGCAAGCGTTCGGAGTGTCTTTCGGTTCGGGAAGAAGATTCAACGGCATATCAGCCAGGGTGAGGATGTCGCCTGTGACTGTGGTAAGCATTGCCAAAACGGTTTGTTTAAGTTGCCTGACGTTGTCAGGCCAGGGCATTTTTTCCAGAATATCCTGACAATCCTTTACAATACGGAGATTTGGCCGGTCTTCTTGTTCTAAGATTTTCCGCACAATGGGCATGATATCTTCTCGTCTTTCGGCAAGGGGAGGCATCTTTATCGATAGGCCATTCAAACGCTGAAATAGGTCTTGGCGAAATTTTCCTGCGGCAATGAGTTCCTCGATATTTTCATTTGTTGCTGCAATGACCCGGAAGGTCAAGCGTTTCACCGATGACGATCCGACTCGTTCCGATTCTTTTTGTTCTAGAACTCGCAGAAGCGCCGCTTGCGCAGTCAACGGTAAGCAGGCGACCTCGTCCAAAAAAATATCTCCACCGTTGGCCTCTTCAAATTTACCTTTGTGATCGCGAATAGCACCCGTGAATGCGCCACGCACATGTCCAAACAACACCGACTCAATCAAATTCGGAGAAATGGCTGCGCAATTGACCGTGATAAACGGCAACCCCTGATCTTTTCGGCTGAGAGCTTTGGCAATCAGTTCTTTACCAGTGCCGGTTTCGCCGCGAATCAAGACGTTTAGATTGGGTGCTTGTCTTAACCTTGCTACCGTCGCATAGATCTTATGCATCGATACCGACTTAAAGGCTGCCTGAGCATTCTTTGCCAATTCAATGGCCTCGGCTTCAAAATGGGCATTGGCATCGCCTCTTGCGAGTAGTGCTCGGACTCTGATGGCAAGTTCTTCTAGGCTATGACCTTTGGCGGCAAAGTCATCGGCGCCAAGGCGACGAGCCCGAATAACCGTATCGGATTCGTTGCTATTGGAATGCATGAGAATACCAATATTGGGATAGCAGCCTCTGATTTCTGGTATGAGCGAGAGGCCGTCGACGACACCGTGACCAAAATCAATATCCAAAATAACGAGGTGGTAAGCGGTAGTCCTCAATTTTTCGAGGCATTCACCTGGAGAAAGTGCCGTGTCGACCTTGATGCCACGAGGATCTTTTAAGAATTCCTCCATACAAAGCAGAGTATAGGGTGCATTATCATCGGCAAGTAATATGCGGTAGGTCATAAGGTGACCTCCGAGGAGTTTTTATTCGCAGTCCTTCGAGATGAATTTGTTGGCTGTATTGGTGCCGCTGGTAATGTCAAATAAAACTGTGTGCCTCCGGTTTCAGAGGACGTACAACGAATCGTTCCACCATGCTCTTTGACAAACTTTTGAGCCACGGCAAGTCCTAAGCCTGTACCACCACGTTTGCCTTTTGAAAATGTCGGGTTGAAAATACGTGGAAGATCTTCCGGAGCAATGCAAGGACCATCATTACCAATACATATTTCAATGCCACCGTCACCATTAATGTCCCGTGTCTTGAACCAAACATTCACATCCACGGCGGCCTGAACAGCGTTTTCAATGATATTGGCAAAAACACGACCGATTTTTACGGAATCACCGAGCGCATCCAAGCCATGCTCAAATTGGCACTGAAGACGGGCTGTTGGAACGGTCTGTCCACGAATTATGGTTTGCCAGCTTTGTTCAAGAGCCCCCTGAATGGAAATACGTTCTGATACAAGCGTTGTCTCTGAACCAAATTCGGTGATGTCCTTTACCATATCTTCTACCTCCGCCAATGCCGAGCGAACTTCGTGGCTTGCCGCGTTTGCCATCTTGCGAATGCGCTCCACGTCATCCGTAGCTTCAATCGCTTGTAGGCCCATATGAAGGGCGGTGAAAGGATGGCGAATATCGTGGGCAAGCATTCGAGTCATCTGAGAAATTGCAGCCTCACGAGCGGAGCGAATCTCTGTGTCACGAAGCTGCTTCTGACTTGCAGAAAGTTCACTGTCATAGCGACGAATCGCCTGCGAAAGTATGGTAATAGCATCGTCTAATTCATGCAATTCGAGAAGCGGAATTGCGGAAGGACGTTTAATCTGATGCTGTGCATCCGGAAGATGACGCGCGATTTCTGAAACCCAGTTCACGCGATCATTGAGTTTGTCCGTTAGAGTCTTCACATCTTTGCGCAATCTCAAGTGTAGCAACAAAGCAGAAAAAGTAAGGGCGAAAGTAAAGATAGCAAGGGCCAGGCCGACCGTTTCAACCTTCTTAAGAAAGCCAACAGCAATCAATACTGTAAGAATACCACCAGAGGGCAACGTGATCGATTTAATTTCAGATCGATGTAAAAAGTCCGAATGTATAGTTGCATGATCACCAGATTCTGCAATCAATTGCTCATTGATGCGAACGGCAACTGCAACCGAGTAATCTTGGGTCGCATTTAATACGTTTGTAAACCGCGTTAATTCTCGTTGAACAGCAAATAACTCTTGAGACTGATCCGCTGCCTGAGACAGCGCGGTGATCTGTCCGAGAATCATTTCCCGAGTTCGTTCTTGAAAACGAAGTAGATCAAAGGCGGCGTATTGCGTAACAACGATGACCGTAAGCCCCCAAAGCAGAACCAACGTCCACGTAATGCGGCGATTGAGAATGCTAAAAATTGTTTGGCTCTTTGATATCATCAATTTTTAGCTTTCATTTCAATGGTTTCAAAAGGCAACGTGTGCCACCCAGCAGGATGCGCAGGCGGCCTCTTTAACTGCGACGACCAAAGACCACTTGCAGGCGATCCAAAGAGTAATGGAATAACCATATAGTGTTTTAAAACCAGCCGTTGGATGTTTTTGTAGGCTTCAATTCTCTGGTTAGGCTCAAACATCTCAATGGCCTTATCGAGCGCAGAATCCACTGCGCCATCATGTACGTGAAAATAGTTGCTTGCGTACGCACTGCGAAAGTATGTGAGGACCGAATAGCCGTCGAAATAATCTAATGCTTTTGCACCAATCAAAACACTGCCCGAAGAAGAGAACATCTTTTTAAGAAAATCTTGGAGTGGGATTGGAGTGAGTTTTATCCGCAGGGTTGGCGTCTCCCAGACTTCCTTGAGATAACTGGCGATTGGGTCTGTGATCCCTTTATCTGCAACATATTCTACTAGGATTTCTCCTGTCGGAGCCTTGAACGATGACTTTATAGCATTCGATCTGGCTTTATCCATATCGTCTTGAGGTAAAGCTCCCGGTATTCCCGCAGGAATCATCCCAAATGCTGGAACTAACGATGATTTTGAAAAACGGTCGGCTAGCTGATTTTGATTTACCTTTGAAAATAGATACTCACGTGTCTGCAGTGAAATAATTTTAGGATTCATGATGACAAAGCGTTCGAAGGTTAATTCGGTCACCGCTTCCTTCCAGCCTTTTGAGATGAGTTTTGTTCGTATCTCGGTCGGTATCTGCTGGCGATCTAAAGTGTCATTTTTGCCGGCGACCGCAAGCTCGACCGGATTCTGGTCCGTTAGATTAATATCGATAAACTCGGGTGGATTTGAACTATCGAGTGAATCTGACCGCCATTTTGCTAAACGAATTTGCTCCGGTTTTATCGCTATAATTTTATAGGGCCCACTTACCGCTGTAGCTTCTGAAACATTAAAAGGTGATTTAAAGTCAGTAATTTTAAGAACGCCGCAATCCACGGCCGCCAGTTGTTTATGCAGAAGCGCCGACGGGTGTTCAAGATTGATTTCAAGCTCGGTCGGCGACAAAACTTTGATATCAAGATCCGCGATATTTTTTGACTGCCTGAACTTTTTTGCGCCTTTGATATATTCGATATTAGCCCCGATAGATGCTCCGATATAGAAGATACGGGCCAAACTCTGGCGCAAGTTTTCCGCAGTGATAGGGGTACCGTCGGAAAATGTCGATTTCTTGAGTTTATAGACATAACGAAGGTGATTTGAGTCCTCCGTCCAGCTTTGAACCAGGTCTGTCACGACATCGCCTTCAGGCGTATAGCGAAATAGACCACGGTGAATCTGAATATTCATGAGCATCGAATATGCGTCTTCCATGCGATGTGGATCAAGAATGTACTCAATTTTTGGAATAGCAATTGTCAAATGACGGGCCGAGGTTATTGATTTTGACATGGTCGCTAAACCTCCTAAGCTAAGGGTCAAAACTCCTGCTACTAAAGCGAGTATTTTTATTGAACGGAATTTAAAGGACGGCATCACTGCCTCTTTTCTCCCCAGTCTGGACCTTAGGCAAAGAAAGCATGATTGCGATGATCAAACAGACGGCGGCGCGCCAAGTGCCTTCAGCTAGTGGACTGACGATCGTTTGCCAAAAACCGACACCCAGTTCCCCAAGCGACAGGATGACTACCATCTGCAAAGTACGGGCAGACGACACGGCAGCCATCGATTGCGATGGCGTGGCAGATTGAATCTGTGCCGAGTACTGGTGAAACAAGAGCCAGTAGGCGATATCTTTCACAAGAATTAGCGACAACGTCAGAGCTGGATGTCCAACGGATGCAAAAGCGGCGACATACGCAATACCAAGCAGAATCCACAGACTCTCATGACGGAGTTGAATAAACGAAAGCCGCTGAAGATACCCAGCAATCCATACTGCAGCTCCGTAACTGATAAGAAACAACGGAATCAACTCCTCATTGCCACCAGCAAGACGGGCCATCAGAGTGCCCGTTCCGCACATTGTGAGAGCGAGAAGTAGATCAAGTGCCGCTGGTCTCGAAGCAAAGTGGTAGAGATTCTTAAACTTGGTAAAAATATGCGGGGCATGTGGATGGCGCTCCATCGTCGGCATTTCAATATGCAGAAACCAAAGAGCTAAGCCGCCCAAAGCAAATGTTGTCATGTCGAATAAAATAGCCTGCGGAAAAGTCGCATAACTCACTAGAAACCAACCGATGGCACCGCCGAATAATGTTGCGCCGTGAGTTGCTTTATTAAGCCAGATGGCCTGACGAGCATTAGATGAATAGGAGCTGTCGCTCAAAAGTTTGACCATCCGCGCACGGGCACCGCCTTGAAGCACAACCAAACACGAGCGAGTTGCTAAGATGGCTAGAAAAATCCAGAACATCCCAGGCCCTTGTTCCCACGCCCAAAGAAGTCCCAGGGACAGAACGGAGGCTGCAACTTCGGTCCAGGCGATGAGGCGCCTGGGATTGACGCGGTCTCCGATATCACCCCAAACAAGGTTGATCACAAGCGGCACCAGGCGATTAACTGCCAAAGCAATCCCAACCATAGCAAGAGATTGACCGGCCTTGAGCATGAAAGCCGTGAGGCAGACCGTAAACGTCATGCTACCTATGGAGCTAAGCAAGGTCGCACCGTAGAATGCAAATACATCAACCTCACGATGTTTCACCGCAGTGAATGTCGGGGCTAGTGTTGAACTTGCAGTAGACTTAGTGACGTCAGTCATCCACTTCTCCAAGAGGCAGGTTAAAACTCAAGGTTTTATTAAAGTTACAAACTTTGTTGATATATCATAAAATTGTTAATAATACTATAGTCAAAATGGCGTATTCATTAATATTCGTTTGCATGTGATGATAATTTATGCGATATCTGAAGTTCAAAGGTTACACGACTTTAAATGCGCCAGTCCTAAGGAGGATACGAGCTATGAAACCTACTGAAATGTTAGAAAAAATGGGCAAAATGACGCTGAGCGTAGATGCTGATTTCATTGATTTAGATGCAATGGAACTCGAAGTCGGGCCGCTTTCGGGATCGTCCTACGGCTGAACCCAGCGACCAAATAGCCTTAGGGACTGAGGCTGCCTTCTACCTTGAGACCTTATGATTCACCTTGGTGACTCCCACAACTTCGGCAGGCGCGTCGTCCGCACAGACGCGGGCATGATTCATAAGCCCCGTTGTTTAAGTTGGGAATGGCTTTTTCTAGCCTATGATAGCCCTCTACGAAACTTTATCGATCAACACCCCGCAACGAACAACGTGCTGTCACCCTGCGCTACGTGGCCGATGTTACATTTTTTTGCAGGCCCTACCGGCAGCTTTCTTAACGGTGGCGACGTTGAATTTTTACAATGTGAACCCATTTCAGATGATCACACACTTACGACTATCGACGCGGAAGCGATTGGCGGCGCAATCGGAATGTGTGCATGGTTTGGACTTTCGGATCTTCATTTTGAAAACATCGCCTTCGGACGAAATTCCGATGGTAAGCTCATTTGGGGTCCGCTGGATATTGAAGGGGCGTTCGCTGATTTCGCTCTCCTCAGTCAAACTCTGCTGCTTCCCGCCGAAGGTTTAGCTGTCGGGATTCCTGGTCTCACGTCCGTTCTTAAATTATTTACGCAAGATACTGATTCTCAATTCGTCGGCTTTTTGTGCAAGGGCTACGTCAATAGTTTTAAATTTTTGAATGACATCGAAACGGAAATTCTTGATGTCATAGCAAACGCTTTAGATCTCGCTCAAACACCAAACCGGCTCATATTTAGGCCAACGCGTGAATACCTAACGCTCTTGCGTGGAGAATCGCATGCTGCAAATACGTCGCCAATTTGCGACGAAGAACGAAAACAGCTAGCGCGAGGCGACGTGCCGTATTTTTTCCACTACCTACCAAAACTCGATGTCTATGCTTATTTGAGTCTTGATAGAACAGGCGTTGTAGAGCTACCTATAGAATTGACTGACAAAACTTTATCATATTGCTCCTCATGGGGAGATGGGCGACCGCAAAGGCGCATGGTCGATCAGATGATGCGGACAGGTGTGATGCAACTTGCCCGCGCATTAGATCGTGGGATCGACGTTAATATTTTTGCAGGCGATGCAAATTTGATTTATGACAGCGACGAAATTTTATTTATGGCAGCGGATGATTTGAAGATAAAGGTTAGGCGCAAGCCAGCAGCCGTCGCGAAGTAGCTCTAAACACTCACTCTTGTAGCCAGTATTTTTCAGCGGCCTTTAAAAGCTGGCTAGGCTTAATTCCCAGCGCCTTAGAGACCTTTACGATATTTTTAATTGTCAGATTATAAACGCCGCGCTCGACGGAGCCCATATAGCCCCGATCAAGATCTGCCCTGAGAGCCAGTTCTTCCTGCGAAATGGGAATTTCAGCCCGCAGTTCTCGGATAGCAAGCCCCAGAGCTTTAGTGATTTCATTGGTTTTTTTATCTTTACCGACCATTACTTTAGAATGGCTACTTGCAGTTTATTAGTCCACGTATTATAACTCCACTTAGTATAACTCTCTTTTTTGGAGGCTAAGTTATGGACGTCATTATCGACAAAAGAAACTATCCCGACCTCGCGCAGCTTAAAGGACAGCTTTGGATTGCCGGCATCAAGATTCGCGGCATCGGCCACCTCATTAAATATCAAAACGCTGAATCCACACCCGAACATGAAGAAACTGCCGGTATCGGTGAGATTCTTTGCGGTATTGGCGAGGAAATCGGAGAGATTTGCGACCACCTCAACAGCTCGTTGGCACAATAACAGGAGGCTTCAATGCTGCACGCTGCAATCGGCAAAGTAAGGAAGATTTTTTTGTATGCCTTGACACTCAGCGCTTTGGGAGTTCTGCCCAAGCTTACTAACGAAATGGGGCAGGCTGCTTACAAACAACATAGAAAAGGCGTAATGAGCCTAAGCGCTTTTAATCATTTGCTTGAAAGCGGTGGGAAAAGCCACCGGTGAATCGGAATCCGACGGATGAGTGCTCAACATTCTTTTCGTAAAACCCTCATCAAAGCGATGGCCGATCAAAAAATGACCGTCCGGGTGGCGGCACAGTGCGCGGGAGTACCGAAGTCAACGATTCAAAATTGGCGCAGTGGTCACAATCCCGTCAATTTTGAAGCCGTTCAGAGGTTAGCAGCGGCGTTGGGCTTGAGTTTTAGCTTCATGCTGACAGGAAAAAAGGAACTCGTCGACATTTGAGCCCCAGCCTGGTGAGCGCTTTGGTCAAATCGTTGCATTCAAAAATTAAATTTTCCAATTCGTCGGGGCGGACA
>CAZUYQ010000083.1:19966-22589 GCA_964624705.1 uncultured Polynucleobacter sp. | reverse complement strand
GTGCTTGTCAAAACACGAGAATAGCATGTGAAGCACGACTTTAGCCGGATTGGGCAGTGAATCGGGAATGCCTTGGCACATCTCGTAAAAAGACATGAGAGGACCCTTGACGATTCCGTTACCTGCTGTGGGGGACAAAACGCTCAATAGCAACGTATCACTAGCCTTGGGTTCTGTTGTTAGCTTCATAATTCCTTAGCCTCGTTAACTGACGTCGCAAAGATATTCTGTAGTCGATGATTTATCGACGAACTTGACTTTACAATTAACTCGTCGAAATCACAATGTCGGTTGTCAACTGTTCTTAAAATCAGCAAAGGAATATTACAGTTTGAAACTTATTCGTTATGAACTGAAGAATGAGTGCGTCCAAATTGGACCATCACCGACTACGCATAACGAAATTCATAGTGAATTGGTAGTAGGGGAAGGACACCACATGTAAAATGAAGGGAACCAGGGGCCATAACGGCCCCGGTCCTTTGTTCTCTTTGCCCCGCACCTGACTCAGTGAGTCAACATGTCGCTCTCAGTTTGCCGAAAATAATCCCGCTCTTCCAAGTCTATTTCTCGGATTCTACGACAAGCACTGTCGTAACCACTTGCGCAGTCCTTTCTAAAAAGACTACGCCGAAATTCATACCAATCCCGCCTTTCATCAGGACCGTCGTCTGCATGCCGCATTGTGATGATTGCCTGGCCAGCACTCAAAGCTGTTACTCCCGGATCAGTAACGCAGCCAACAGTTAGCTCAATGGCGATTAAAATTGCGAAGGTCAGTGATGTTTTTAACATCGTGCACCTCCCTTGGTGGTTAAGCGGCGAGGTCCTCGCTGTGATGTTGCTGTTCGGCATTCTTAAGTCGTACTGGAAACCGGCAAATGACCATGAGTGCTTGATACGCGAATACCTGAGCTAACCAGACTTCAGCAAAAATTAAGGAAATAGTGTTGTTATCGGGATTGCCGAGTATTCTAAGCTCAAGCGACCCCTCTGTTACATTGGCAGTAGCCGCATATTCAAACATCATCGCAACAAGTACCAGGAAAACTGAGAGAGAGCGTGCGATCTTGTTTTTGGAGAACGTGACGATCCCGAAGCTCGCTCCAATAATGCCGACGAGCAGCGGTGTGACTGAAATGATTCCCATGAAAGGGTAAAGTACCCTTGTGCCGAAGACCTTTGAAAGTATAAAGCTAACCACCACTGAGACGACCGTCGGACCGATGACGTATTTGGGAATGCCGCCGACAAATGTTTTGCCCGGTAACTTTATGCACAGCCAGATGAAGGCGTAGGTTAAGAGCGTTTCTAGTATGTTCATCGTTTGAGTCGTATTATGCAGTGCCAGTCTCGCAGTAAAAAAAGCTGTGGCAGACCCAGCAAGACCAAAGTGATCGAAAAAATTCAGACGTTTTACATCGCTCATGACTTCCTCCTTCGTTTGTTTACTTGACAAAAACAGACCATGATCCGGCGGCAAGCTTTGCGCCACTAGCATCTGTGCCAAGCGAGTACTGATTGACAACGACGCTGACCACCAGATCTAATGAGTCTGACAGCGAAGTCTTGGTTAACTTATGGCGCGATAGGCTAAAACTCGTGGACCCGTCAAACTTGGCCATAATCGCCGACGGCACGACGAACTCGCCGACCAAACTATCTGCCTTTTTGCAGTATGCTTTTGCCCCGTGACTGTCCTTGATAGAAAGCCATACGTAGTCTCCCATGTGATCTTTAAAATATTGATCTGCATTGTTATCTGTCGCCCCTTGAGCAATTAATGCTGACGAATCTATTGCCGGTTGGAACGGTACTTTAAAAGCGGCGGTCTTCGACGCAGTCGCTGTTTTGCGAACATCATCTGGAAACCCTAGTGAGAATAAGGTCGACCACGTTAATTTTCCTTCGCCCAGCGTAAAGGACATTTCCCCGACGTCGTATTGATTAGTGGTGCTATTCTGCACTGTAAGCGAGTTACTGCATTGGCTTCCGACCAGATGCGCCAGGAACGTGTATTGCCTCAGGAAGGGAAACCATTTTGAAAAAACTACGCCTGGATTTGAGTTATAGGCTTGGGTCCAAGTCTGAAGAGGAACGCCGTCCGTATTAGTGTCCTTATAGCTCCAAATTTCCAAATGGCATTGATCTTGACCAGAAGTTGACCTAACGGCGAGTGGATCGCCGTCAAGCGAGCCTTCATAACATCCGTCAGGCTGAGCAGATTTCTTAGCCTCTGACCAGGAGTCGATATCCGCCATCGGAATAAACGATGAAAAAGTAGGTAGGATATTTGCCGGGCCGCTGCAGTCAATTTTACTGCCATCGGCACTAGGAGCACATTTTACAAACGCTTCCAGTGAATTGTTGATATTAAATACGAGGCTTGCCTTGGTGGATGCGGCTGTGCCTTTATTCTGTGAGGATCCACTTGAACCGCAACTAACAATCGTAAGCGTTATGACGGCTAAGATATAGCGATACATAAACTACTCCTTTTGGTTTTTTGGTGAAGATCTCTTGCGAGGTACTTCAATTGTGATTTTTGCCCAGCCACTGTGCAGAACTTGAGTTGGAACGCTTTCTAGGATGTGATCAATGGACTCAGGCATTGAAGACTCGG